>JAXKWB010000109.1:0-14990 GCA_036172385.1 Halanaerobiales bacterium
CTGCATAATAAAGAGCTCAGCTTAAGCTGAGCTCTTTTAAAATATATATTAAATTTATGATTCGAAACAGCTTATAAATTTAACCTGCATCTTCAAAAGATCCTTTGCTTAAAACATCTTTTTTTAACTTCAAAAACTCTGCTTCTATTTCTTTTAATCTATCTTCAATAGGATCCGGCAGATCACCATGCTGTAAATCCTTCTGTGGATGAACACGTTTCCCATCCCTGATTATTACCCTGCCGGGTACACCTACAACAGTAGCATTTTCTTCAACATCTTTTAGTACAACTGAACCTGCACCAATCTTTGTATCACTGCCGATTGTTATAGAACCAAGCACCTTTGCTCCAGCACCGATAACTACATTATCACGAATCGTTGGATGTCTTTTGCCTTTTTCTTTACCTGTACCACCCAGGGTTACCCCCTGATAGAGTGTGACATTATCGCCAACCTCTGTGGTTTCTCCAATTACAACCCCCATACCGTGGTCTATAAAAAAACCGCTGCCAATTTTGGCTCCCGGATGAATCTCTATTCCGGTTAAAAATCGAGCCAGCTGAGAAATCAACCGCGGTACTGTTCTCAAACCCATCTGATAGAGCCTGTGGGAAAAACGGTGAAACAAAAGAACGTGCAGACCAGAATAAGCCAGAAGAACTTCAATTATATTATTAGCAGCCGGGTCACGATCAAAAACTGCATTGATATCAGATTTAATGGTTTCAAACACAGCAATTACCCCCTTTTATGGTCAAATGAACTGGATCAATTCTGTATAAATTATAATATAAGTAATAAATAATTGCGGGTCAGCAAAATCATCCGTTTCTTAACAGATTAAACAGTAAATAACCCTTAGTAATATAGTCAACTTTATTATAACCACTTCTGGAGGTGAATGCAAGTGGGTTCTGCTGCTTATTCTAAATTTGTTTCTGATATTTGCGAAATACTGAAACCGATGTCTGTTCTGTAATGCATATCTTCAAATTCTACTTCTTCGATATATTCATAGACTTTATTGATGATATTGAATAAACTATCACCGACAACGGTAAGCCCTAGTACCCTGCCGCCATTGGTATAATATTTTCCATCTTTAATTTTGGTACCTGAGTGGAAAAGAATTAAATCATCATGAGATTTCAGTTTCTCAAGGCCTTTTATCTCATAATCAGTGGTAAAGGTTAATGGATAGCCTGCAGAGGCTAAAATTACACAAACTGCGGAAAAATCATGGAATTCGATTTCATCAAATGCACTCAACTGTACATTATTTGTATATTCAATTAAATCAAGCAGGTCACCTTTCATCCTCGGCAGCATTACCTGGGATTCGGGGTCTCCAAAACGCGCATTATAATCAATTACTGCTGGTCCATGTTCTGTTAAGATAACTCCTACATAAAGAACACCACGATAATCGATTCCTTCACTTTTCAAAGCTTTAAGAGTAGGTCGTAAAATTTCTTCGCAAATTTTATCCATCATCTTATCATCTATATAAGGTGATGGTGAGTATGATCCCATTCCACCTGTGTTTGGCCCCTCATCACCTTCAAATACTGCTTTGTGATCTCTTGCAGTTGTAAGGGGTAGAATTGTTTCTCCATCAGTCAGAGCTAAAACAGCAACTTCTTCCCCTTCGAGAAAATCTTCCACAACAATACGATCACCTGCATCACCAAAAGCCTTGTCTTCCATTATCCGAGCAACTGCATCCTGAGAATCATCATAATTAGATGCTACAATTACTCCCTTACCCTGAGCCAATCCTTCCGCTTTAATGACAAGTGGATATTCAGCACTTTCCAAATAGTTCAAAGCAGTATCTGGATCTGTAAATATTTCGTATTCTGCAGTAGGAATTTCATATTTATTTAAAATACTTTTCGCAAAGATTTTACTTCCTTCAAGCAGTGCAGCCTGTTTTTTGGGGCCAAATATAGGCAGACCTCTTTCTATAAAATAATCAACTATACCTGCAACCAGAGGTTCTTCTGGTCCAACAACAGTCATACCTATATCATTTTCTTCTGCAAATTTAGCCAGTGCTTCGATATCATCTGCCTCAATTGGAACAAGTTCTGCTATATTTGTCATACCATCATTTCCAGGGGAAGCATAAATTTTGTCAACTCTGTCACTGCGAAAAAGTTTCCAGATTAATGCATGCTCTCTACCGCCGTCTCCGACAACCATTACCTTCATAATTCGATCCTCCCTATCTTATAATTGCTTCCTTTCGGCCGGGACCGACACTAATGATTTCTGCCGGAACACCAACCAATTCCTCTATTCTTTCAATATATCTTTGAGCATTAATAGGTAATTCATCGTAATTTCTGCAGCCCGGACTATCTTCATCCCAACCGGGCCAGCTCTCATATACCGGTTCATATGGTATTTCATTTTCTAAATATGCTGGAAATTCTTCTACAATTTTATCACCATGTTTGTAGGCTGTACATACTTTTATTTCTTCAATACCTGTAAGTACATCAATTTTTGTGAGCGCTATCTCTGTAAGGCCGTTAACTCTTACCGCATGTTTTAAAATAGGGATATCAAGCCAGCCACATCTGCGTGGTCGTCCAGTTGTAACTCCATATTCGTGACCTTTGTCCCGCAAAAACTCTCCCCACTTATTATCTAATTCAGTTGGAAATGGTCCCTCGCCAACTCTTGTCAGATAAGCCTTTGTCACTCCAATAACATCATCAATTGTAGTAGGTCCCATTCCGGTCCCTGTGCAGACACCACCTGCCGTCGGGTTTGAAGATGTAACAAATGGATAGGTACCATAATCTATATCTAAAAGTGTTCCCTGAGCACCTTCAAAAAATATCTTTTTATCTTCAGCATAAGCTTTATTTAAAAGCAGAGAAGTATTTGTTACATGAGGCTTTATTTTTTCTATGTATGGTCTGTATTCCTCAATAATATCTTCTGCATTAAGTTTTTCTTCGTTATATATTTTTTCTAAAACTTCATTATGAAAACCTAGAGCTAGTTCCAATTTAGCTTTAAGTCTCTTTTCATCCAGCAAATCAGCAATTCTAATCCCTCGTCTTGAGGTCTTATCAGTATAACAAGGGCCAATCCCTTTACCTGTAGTACCGATTTTGCTGTCTCCTTTGCGTTTTTCTTCTAAGCCATCCAGAAGTCTGTGATAAGGCATGATAACATGTGCTGTCTCTGAGATATAGAGATTATCAAGTGAAATACCTCTTTCTTTTAATCCTTCCATCTCTGCTACCATTGCTTCGGGATCTATAACAACTCCACCACCAAGTACAGACATTTTATCTTCATATAATATTCCTGATGGAATTAAATGCAGTTCAAACTTTACATCATCAACAATAACTGTATGACCGGCATTATTACCACCACCATAGCGAACAACTAAATCAGCAGTTTTTGCCAGCATATCAGTAATTTTACCCTTACCTTCATCTCCCCATTGAGCACCAACTACAATCTTATTTGCCATTTTTTAAATTCTCTCCTCACTTAAAAACTAAAATTTTAATTTACTTCTCTCTGCTCATTACTTATTAAAATTATATTATTTCTCTTCTTATTTATATTTTAACAAAGTTTTTGCTTTAGTGCATCTTTTTAATGCTATTTTAAAAGATTTGTTCTCTTAAATATCCTATCTATGTTTTTTAAGTATGCCTGCCAGTTAAATATAGAGTCCAGCTCTTCTTCAGTCAGATAGTCTCTTATCTCCTGGTCAGCTGCTATCAGCTCCCGGTAATCTTCTTTATTTTCCCAGGCCTGCATTGCATTTCTCTGGGCGAGCTCATAAGCTTCTTCCCTGCGTAATCCCTTATCAACCAGGGCCAGCATTAACCTCTGAGAAAATGTAAGTCCAAGCGTTTTTTCTAAATTGAGCTGCATATTATCCTCATTAACAACCAATTCTTCCATAACTTCTTTAAACTTTACAAGCATATAATCTACTAAAATTGCACTATCAGGCAGAATAATTCTCTCAACTGATGAATGAGTTAAGTCTCTTTCATGCCAGAGGGCAATATTTTCTAGGGCAGGTACTACATTACCCCTAACTACCCGGGCCAGTCCGCTCAGACGTTCACATACAATTGGATTTTTCTTATGAGGCATTGCAGAAGATCCTTTCTGTCCTTTTCTAAATCCTTCTTCAACCTCAAGAATATCTGTTCTCTGCAGGTTTCTTATTTCAGTTGCAAACTTCTCTATTGAAGCAGCAGTTAATGCCAGCCTCTCCACAAAATCTGCATGCCTATCCCTCTGCAGTATCTGTGAAGTAACAGCAGCATTTTTTAAACCCAGAATTGCACAGACTTTTTCTTCTACTTCTGGATCTATAGAGGCAAATGTTCCTACCGCCCCAGATATCTGACCAACTGCAGCAATTTCCATCAAATCATTAAATCTTTTAATCTGACGACCAATTTCTTCATACCAGGTGAGAACCTTAAGCCCCCAGGTTACCGGTTCAGCATGGACACCATGGGTTCTGCCTACCATAATTGTATCCTTATATTCCAAAGCATTTTTGCCAAGAACTTTATGTAAATCTTCTAGATCATCTAAAATCAGCTCACAGGCCTCTTTCATCTGTACAGCCCGAGCAGTATCTTTAATATCCGATGAGGTCAGTCCTTCATGGATAAAACGGGATTCTTCTCCAAGTGGAGCAGATATACCCTCAATAAATGCGATCATATCATGGCGTGTCTTTTTTTCTCTTTCCTTAATTTTTTCCAAATCCACCTCAGCTTCTCTTCCTATTTTCTCAGCAGCTTCTGCAGGTATTTCTCCTAACTCAGCTCTGGCTTTTAAAACAGCAATTTCTATATCGAGCCAGATCTTATACTTATTTTCTTCACTCCAGACTTTTTTCATCTCTGTCCGGCTGTATCTTGACAACATAAATAATCTCCCTTTCCTTATGGGCTCTAATCAGCCAAAAATAGCTTTGTAAAGCACTTGGCTTTAATTAAAAATAATAAAGTTTATATTCCAGTTTAATATTAGCAGATGCAGTAGTTAGTGTCAAGAAAAAAGCCTGATATCTCGGCCTTCTATCAGGAAAGACTGCTGCTGCTGAAAAACCTAGAATCCATACATATAAAGGGTTAATAGCTATAATTTACCATAAAATTTCGAAGAATAATTTTTTAGTTTTATTTGCTCTTTTTAAATTTTTACTTAAAAAAACTCAGATTTCTGATATAATGATAATAAGTAATTTAAAAATAGAAAGTTATGCAGGTGGTATAATGGAACATAATTTTTATAAAGAAGAGTTAGATTTTACAGAAAAAGAAAGCAGACAGATTTTAAGTATTTCTGACACTATTATTGATAAAGGATTTTTACGGCAGTTTTCTGGAAGTGAAGTAAAATTACTTCTCTATTTGTTAACTCACCGTCAAAAGGAAAATCTAATCAAAATAGAGATCCCTCTTGCTGCAGCAGCTCTGGGGATTGACATCGAGGAATTAAAAGGTATTCTTAAATCTTTAAGAAATAAATCAATTCTATCACAAAAACAGCAAAAAGCCTCTCATATTTTAAGCTATCAATTAGAGCTTAGCCATTTATTTAATAATAAATTTAAAGAGAAAACAGATTCTCAGGCAGAAGAAGAATTATCCGGTTCTGAGCTGAGAAGACAGGTAATTCAAACAAATATTGTTTCGGAAAAAGAAATAGCAGCTGCTTTAATATCTTTTCTACCTCCATCACAAAGAAATATCCACCGAAGAGAAGAGATAAAACGCTGGCTTCAAGATTTTGAATTAAAAATGCTTAAAGAGCTTGTTCGCAGAGTTAATAAATGGCTTGAAAGACAGGGTGGTGGTGATTACCTTAGTGGTTCATTTGCTTATCTACGCGCAATAATTGAGAGCTGGTATGAGGAAGATATCACTACTTATGAAAAACTTCAGCAGAAGGATAAACTGCACAGGGAAACGAGAGAGCTGGCACAGGCATATGGTATAAATTCTTTTTCTTCAAATACTGCCCAGCTTAAGACTTTTCAGAGCTGGATTACAGGAGAACAGGCTTTAAGTAAAGAACTTGCTCTTGCCGCCATTAGAGAAGCGGTGCGCAGAAAAAGGGATGGACAGCCTTCTTTAAAATATGTGGAAGATAACTTTATTAATCCTATAAAAGAACTTGGTATTAACAATCTTGGTGATTTTAAACGCTGGCTGCAGAAAGAAATGGACCATCAGCAAGCAGATGCGGACAGCAGAGATCAAAATATAACTAAGAATAGGAAAAATAAAAGTCAAGAAAATAATGAAAAGACAAAAAGTAAAAAGAAAAAATCTCAAAAGAAAAATAGGAATTCTAAAGATGATGTTGAAGAGTATAAGTGGAAAGACTTTTTTATTGATTTTGATAAATATAAAGAATAAAGGGGGAAACAGCATGCCTTTTAATTTTGAGGCAGAGAAATATCAGGGAAAAGCAAGAGAAAAATACCTGGAAGCAGAAAAAAGAATAGAGAAAATCCACAGCGAATATCCTGATGTTAAACAGGCATATAATTATCTTAATTCCCTCAAACGTGAATACTCAATGATGAAAGTTGGAATTTTTAATCACTGTGAAGAGGAAAAAAATAATATGGATGAGCTGAAAAAAGAAATAGACACACTGGAAAAACACTACCAGGAGCTGCTGAATAAATATAATATAGATCAAGACTATAAAGAGCCGGCCTGGGATTGTGATAAATGTAATGATACCGGAAGGATCTACAAAAATGGGCAGTATTTGATCTGCAGCTGTGCTAAAAATGATTTGAGAAAGAAAAAACAGAAAAATGGCAATTTACCTCTGCATCTGCAGAAAGCTTCTTTCAGCAAGGCCAATTTTAATTATTATGAAACAGATAAGCTCACCGACAGCGGCAAAAATTACCTCGAAAACGCTCAAAAGATTTACAGTATGGCTTCTTCATTTGTGCAGAAGTTGAATCTTGACCAGCACAACAGAGGCCTTATTATTGAAGGACCGATCGGTAGTGGTAAATCTTATTTGCTGGGATGTATTGCAAATGCACTAATAGATAAGGGGATTCATTTCCGCTATATAGTTTATTCAGATCTGCTTCAGAAAATAAGAAGCAGCTATAATCAGGCCAATCCCGAGAGTGATGAAAAGCAGATTTTAAGTACAGTCCAGAATATTCCTGTACTTTTAATTGATGATCTCGGTACTGAGAAGGCAACTGAATTTGCCGCTTCTACTCTTTATCAGATTATTGATAAAAGATATAGAGAAGAAAAGCCGATTATTCTCACAACAAATTATTCGATACAGAATCTTAAAGATAGATTTCCAATTATGGGTGAGAGAATTTTTCAGCGCTTATTAGAAATGAACAAATATGTGACACTCGAAGGTAATGTAAGGATTAAAAAAATAGAAGAACAACAGGAGGCCTAACAAATGTCAGCTGAAATTAAAACAATTCAACCTAAAGAAGACCGTTTTAGCAAAAAAGAATATCAACTGCTGGGCATCCTGCTCCAATTCCCCGATAAAATTGATGAAGTTGCCGATGTACTTGAGGTAAAGCATTTTTTGGATCCCCAGGCACAGATTATTTTTGATCTACTTTTAAAACAGTATCAGCAGGATAATAAAATTTCTCGAACAAAGTTATTAATTGATTTACAGGGACAGAATGCAGTTGCAAAACCTGAAGAAATAATTGAAAGGCTTACTTCTGGTTTCAATACAGTTGACGAGCTTAAACCAACAATTGATTTAATAAAAAAAGATTATCAGCGCTCACTTCTAAAAAGGGCATCAAATAAAATTCATGAACTAACAGATCTTGATGATCTTTCTATTGATGACTATCAGGCAAGAGCTCAAGAAATAATTTTTAAGGCTACAAGTGAGAGCAATGATCTGCAGAAACATATTTATAATATGGAAGAAGCTCTAATGGAATCTTTTTCTAATTATATGGACCGTAAACATAAAAAAGCTGATGTAGGTTTGAGAAGTGGTTTTATATCTCTTGATAATCTAATCGGTGGCTTTAAGAGAGGTCACCTCAATGTTATTGCTGCTTCTACTTCGATGGGAAAAACAGCTTTTGCAATCAATATAGCAAAAAATGTACTGAAGAGAAATACAAAGGTAGCTATGATTTCACTTGAGATGGATGCTTCCGAAGTAATTGACAGAATGATAATTCAGGAATCTCAGGTAAATGGCTGGAAATATACTCAAGGGGAAACAAATGACCGAGAAGACAAGCGAATCTCTAAAGCACTGGATAATCTACATGAACTTCCACTTATGGTATCTGATGAAAGGGGACTTAATACCGCCCAGATAAGGGCCAGACTGAGAAAATTTAAGGCTCAGATGGATGGACTGGACCTGGCTGTAGTTGATTATCTGCAGATGATTCAGCTTCCTGAAGAACATGCGCAAAATACCGCAAGAGCAGTAGGTCAGATAGTACTCCAGCTTAGAAACCTTGCATCTGAACTAAATATACCAATTATTCTTATCTCACAGATAAGCAGAAGCTTTACCAGTAGAACAGATAAAAGACCTGTTTTATCTGATCTGAGAGATTCGGGTAATATCGAAGAGGTTGCCGATGGTGTTATCTTTCTCTACCGGCATGCCCATACTTCTGCCAAAGCACGGGAAGAAGCAGAAGCTGAGGGAACCGAAAATGACACAGATGTAATTATTGCTAAACAGCGTACAGGACAGACAGGCTCAATAAAGCTTTACTTTGAAGAAGACTTTATCCGCTTTGTTGATCCCGAAAATCTATCACTGGAGGGAACGATGCCAAATGGCTGATTGCAGCAGCAGTCTTGATTTAAAACTGATCCTGTCATTTGCTAACTCCTACCGCAACCTTTACCAAAAAGGAGAAATAAATGAAGAACAGCTAAATCAGGTGCTTGAACTGATAGAAAACTACCAGAACTATGCACCTGATGAATTTAAAACAGAGCTGAGAAACATTTTCCCCGGAACTCTCTAGAGTCGAATTTTGTAGGTACTGAGTACCTACAAAATTTGAAAAAATTTTAATTGAAATTAAATATCATGATACTTATCATTATCTCCATCATCTGCTGACTTTTCATTTGACTGTTCACTGGCAGATGAATTTTTTTTGCTTTCTGCTTCCGATTCTCTTCTTTCTTCCCTATAAGGCTCGGATTTTGCTTCATAACTTACATCAACATGATTTGGACGTTCTGGTATTATGGCCCAGGCCACGATATATGCTATTAAACCAGCACCTGAGGCAAATATTAAAACAACAGCTGCCAGGCGGACCAATGTAGAATCAACACCAAAATATTCGGCAATTCCTCCACAAACTCCTCCAATTTTTCTGTCTTTCTTGGATCGATAAAGCTTTTTCATAATTTCACCTTCTTTTTTAATTTTCTGTGGAAATATGTCGGTACCAGGTACCTACATATATTTACATTATAAAACAAAAATAAACAAATTAACAGGGTAATTTCAGATTATGGTACCGGGTATCTAAAGTTTTTTTAAAACTAAAATGTATAGCTTAAATTTAATTCCAGCCCCTTTTGATCTCCACCGAGTACTTCCTCTTCAGCTCCTGCAGCTGCTGTTCCACGAAGTTCGAGGAGAAGATTACTGCTGAAAAGATAAGAATACTTTGGGATAAAGAGAGTGCTACCATCTCCGAGATAAGTTACCGTCATAAAACCAATCGAAGAAAATTCGTCTATATCATAACTAATATTTGTGTTAATAAATTCCATTTTATTTGAGGCTGAATTTTGCTCTCCATTCTCGGCTGAATTTTGATCCTGGATAGCACTGAATAAATCAAATCCTTCAGATGCTGCTGCACCATCAATCAAAATATATTCCCCCTGCAGATAGAGCTGACTTCCCCTCAAAAAGTGATAGCTGTAATCTGCTCCAACTTGATAAATATCATATTCAATAGATCTGTTTTCCCAGAGCCCATAAGCTCCATAAACACCGAACGGGCCAAGATCTCCTTTGGCAGTTAATCCATAACGATCTAGATCTCCTTCACTTTCAGAAGAAGGGGTGCTGATATAATTTGCAGTTAAATCATAACCTGCATAAGTAGTTCTACCCCTTATTGACCACTTGTGGTTTTTTTCTCCTTCGATATCAGTACTGAGAAAAGTTATTCCCGTTCCCCAGTTGATAGGATAATACAATTCTACTCCATCAACATATTTAGCTCTGTTTTCTTCTTCTAAATTTTCTGCTCCCAGACTGTAATCAACAGGATTTATTAAAGCTCCATAGGCCCAGGAAACAGGCTGACGCCCTAACTTTGCCGTAAAAGGTCCCAGTTCCTGCCTTAAATACAATTTCTTAAACCAGAGATCAACTTTATCCTCATCTTCCTCATCCAGGCTAATTACAGCTCTATTTTGAATATCGAGGGGAAAGTCATAAGGTAAAAACCACTCCAGTTCTAATTCTGCTGCCAGCGAGTTATCAAGTTCCGAATCAGAATAACTTAAATTACTGATCAGACTTGCTTTTCCACCAATATCGGCTGCCAGCGAAGAAGGGCTGAGCATCAAAACCAGCACCATAGATATCAGAACTGTTAGAGCAAGCTTTGCCTGCAGCTTAAAATTGTTTTTTTGTACTTTTAAATGCGGTTTTAAACTTTTTTTTTGCCAGAAAAAAATCATTTGATTCCACCACCCAATAATTTTAACCGAGTTATTTTTTAAAAATTAATTTAATTTGTCGGCTTTTTAAATAAGATTAAATTGACTTAGAATTAGTTTTAATTAAGGATTATTCGACTTAGTCGATTAAATCGAGATAATCCAGAGTTCAAAAACTTTATCGCAGCCTCTCCAGAGTAAATATATCTTCAGGTAGTTCAGGATTAAATTGAATCTCATCAACTATAAATTCAGTACTTGTATTCTGACGCAGCTTATTTTCCATAATTATCCGGGTCGGATACCAGCGGCCTTCAATATTTTTCACATTTAAAACAGTAGCTACCTTTAACAATCTGCCGCTCTCCGCATATAATTCTTCTTTTAAGCCGACAAATCTTTCCCGGTCAATCCAGACAACCCGACGGTAATAGCTTACTTCTTTACCTGGAACCTTAACTCCTTCCAGTTTATAGGCAGGGCGTCCTTCGTATTCTACCTCATCCAGAAGTTCAAAATCATAGAGTTCAGTTAGTTTGTCAGACTCAAGCATATCCTGATAGGAAAAATCACTGCCCATCATACCCTGCTCAAGCATATGACCTGATATCTTAACCAGATCTTCGGCCTGGGGGAAAAACATCCAGAGGTCATCACCTCTTTTTAAAAACTTTGTTCCTCTGTCTCTTGGATTTGTAAATTCAACCAGAGCTTTTTCTCCATCCTGCCAGCTGCGCATCGTTTTAGTCTGAGTTCTACCGCTATTTTTTATAATCATTTCTGCTTCAGAATATGCTGTAATTACATATTCATTCTCATCTCTACGGTTAATTATCTCATCTGCAGTCAGTTCCTGGGCCAGCAGAACCGAATTAAAGAACAATAATAGAAGCATCAAGACAGCTGCAGTTGAGAAAAAAAGTAGTCTTGGTTTATTTGCTTTTGCTTTAAACATAATATCACTCCCTCTTTAAATTGAGTTTATCAAAACCTACTTAGATTTTAGAGTAGTTTATACACTATACAATTTAAGACTCAAACGCCCTAAATTTCTCTTAAGGCTTCTGTTGGTTCTAGTTTCGCTGCCCGTCTTGCCGGAATAATTGCTGTTAAGGTAGTTACTACAACTCCAATGGTAAAGCCAAAGAGCATATGCTCCAATTTAAAAGTAGGGTAAATAATCGGATTCATCAAAACATCTATATCCTGAAAAGCAGCACTGTAATCAAAACCTACTCCTGCCAGATAATAGTTAATAATACCTCCTCCAAGTGCTCCTGCTAAACTGCCAATTAGCGCCATTGCTGAGCCTTCCAGAATAAAAAGCTGCATAATCTCTCTGCTTTTCAAACCAAGAGCACTCATCATTCCAATTTCCTGAGTTCTTTCTTTAACAATCATTACCAGAGTATTAATTACAACTATCGAAGCTAATAAGACCAAAAATAAATAAATAAAGTTATAGATCGTCTCACTGACTTCAAGCAGTTGAATGTAAGAGCTGCCTTCCTTCCAGACCTGTGCCAGATACTTTTCGCCCCCATTTTGTTCTAAATAATTCTGAACGGCCGGCAGGTATTCACCAGCCTGATTTCTATCACCTACTGTAAGCAGCAGTTCAGTACTTTCATCCTCCAGATAAAGCAGCTCTCTGGCTGTATCAATCGGCATAAAAACTGTTTCTTCATTTAATAAAGGTAGATTACTAGTAATTTCTCCAACTATCTCAAAAGTTGCACCCTGAAAAGAGCTAAAAGCAGTTGTATAAACCATTGTTACCTTTTCGCCGACACTGCGATTAATTTTATCCAGAAGCTTGGTACCCATTACAACTTCTCTTTTGCCGGCCTCAACCATTCGGCCCTGACTCAATTCTCGAGCTAAATTGGTAAATGCCAGTTCTTTTTCGCTGTCAACTCCCCAGGCCAGCATCTGCACCAGTTCTTCCTCTGTACTGACCGCTGCACCAAATTTAAGCCGGGGAATCACCATTTCTATTCCCTGCAGTTCTTTTAAATCTGACTGCATCTCAGCCAGTGACTTATTTTCCAGTCCGTTAACAGTATAATTTAGAGAAAGCAGTCGCTCCTTCTGCGCATATTCCTCATCAATTATTTTGATATGACCTGTATCATAATGAATATAGAGCTCATAAGTATCAGCTATCATTCCATCCAGCAGTCCCCTGGCAAAAACAATTACCATCACTGCAAAGGCAATAGCAAGGATAGAAACTATTGTTCTTAATTTGTTTCTGAACATATTTTTGAAAGCAATATTTATTAAAAATTTCATTTCCCAACCTCCTTAGCGATGATAAATTGCTTTTACCGGATCTTTTCTTGCTGCCCATAAAGCAGGGAAAACACTTGCCAGTACAGAAATAAAAACTCCATAGACAAAGACAAAAACAAATGAATAAAATTCCCAGCCGGCATAAATTGTACCACTTAAGGGGAAACCATAGTTGATATCTCCTCCACCGGTCAGGGCTGCCATATCAATTCCATTAAGATTAAAAATCCAGAGTCCTAATGAACCCATGATTATTCCCATTATTCCACCAATAATTCCGATCCCTGCCGCCTCTACCATAAAGGTATATACAATTTCGCGCTGATGCATACCCAGGGCCTTCATCATACCGAGTTCTTCCATTCTTTCCAGAGCAGATAAAATTACAGTATTTACGATTCCAACTGCAGCTAGAGTTAAAATTATTGCCAGAATTACCTGGGTTTCAATTTCCTGCATTTCCATCATTGTAACCAGACTCTCTGCAGCATCACGCCAGGAATAAGCATTAAGGTCTCCTTCAAGGATCTGAGCCAGACCTGCTGCTGCATTTATTGCCTTATCCCGGTCTTCAAGTCTAAGCACATAGTGACTAATTTTATCTTCAATATTTAATCTCTGCTGGGCTGTGGAAAGAGAAATAAAAACATTACTTTCATTTAAACTAGGATGAGGGGTATTAAATAAACCAACTATCTCACCATCAATTGTATTAAAAGTCTTATCCGGAGTTCTGATCAGCATTACTGCATAATCACCGAGCTCAAAATCCATCAGCTCTGCAAGTTTTGCTCCCATAATAATTTCACTGCTCTCCGACCTCGGCATTCTGCCTGCAGTCAGGTATTTCTGCAGTTCAAATACTGCTCCATCCCGGTCTGGATCAATGCCAACTCCCGTAACCGGCAGTTCATCAATACCATTATTTAAATTTACAGCAAAATTTAACCGTTTTGTGTAGGCCTGAAGACCTGAGAGAGCTTCTATTTTTTTTTCTACTTCTTCTGAAGGCTCGATTAAGTTTTTAAGAGGGAGTTCTTCTCTTTCATTCCAATAATTTTGATCAGCTACCTGAAGATGACCGCTCTCTAAATTAATAATATTAGAAAATGACATCTCGGTCATACCTAACATTAAACCCTCTGTTAAAATATATATTAAAATCGCAAAAGCTATTATCAGTGCTGTAATAAAGGTTCTCCGCCTGTGTCTGTTTAAGTTTTTCAAGGCCATACGGAAGAGAAACATACTAATCCCTCCTCTGCTCTCTGCTTATCATACCATCTTTAATTTCTATTAAACGATTGGCATATTCCATTACCTGAGGGTCATGAGTAGAAAATATAAAAGTAGTATTTAACTCTTTATTCATTTTCTGCATTATTTCCAGCACTTCCTGACTTGTTTCAGAGTCAAGATTTGCAGTTGGTTCATCTGCCAGAACAAGCTTCGGTTCTTTAATCAAAGCTCGAGCTACTGCAACCCGCTGTTTTTGTCCTCCAGAAAGTTCATTTGGTCTTCGAGAAGCTAAGTCACCTAATCCAACCTCCTCAAGCAGGTTCATTACCTTTTCTCTTCTTTCTTTTTTGCTGTGTTTATCAATTAATCTAATTGCAAACTCGACATTTTCAAAAGCAGTCAGTACTGGAATCAAATTATAACTCTGAAAAATAAATCCCAGGTTGTATCTTCTAATTTCTGCAAGTTCTTTATTATTTAATTTGTTAATAGAATGGCCGTCAAAAATTATCTCCCCGGCTGTAGATTTATCAAGACACCCGATCATATTCAAAAGAGTTGTTTTTCCAGAACCAGATGGCCCAAAAATTGTAGTGAACTCACCTGACTCTATTTCCATATCGATTCCCCTCAGTGCAGGTACTGCAATTTTCCCCTGCTGATAAGTCTTCTTTAGTCCAACTAATTTAACTAAAGCCATTATTTTCCCTCCTGGAAATACCATTTTTCATTATATAAAGC
>JAXKWB010000110.1:0-7460 GCA_036172385.1 Halanaerobiales bacterium
GAAGAAATTTCTATTTTCAATCCCCGATGGATAAAAATATTATTTAAATAAGGCTGAAATTTCTGCTGACTTAAAATTTCTTCAAAATCATAACCAGGTCGATTAAAGACAATAAATTTAGTTTCTGATAATAAGAATTCAGGTTCTTTCCATTTAAAAATTTCTGCTAAAGAATCGGCACCTATAATAAAAAAAACCTCTTCTGCATCAAGCTGAGGTACGAATTGAGATAAAGTCTGTGCAGTATAAGAATAGCCATCTTTTTTAATCTCCCAGTCAGAAATAGAAAAATCTTGATTTCCATCTACACCTAATTTTAGCATTTTAAACCTATCCTGATCAGGTGAAATATCTTTATCTTTTTTATGTGGTGGCATTCCAGCCGGCATAAAAATTATTTCGGCCAGTGAAAAACGATTTTTTATCTGTTCCGCTATAATAAAATGTCCTAAATGTGGAGGGTCAAAGGTCCCACCAAAAATAGCCACTCTTTTTTTTGACATATTTTTCACCTCTAATTTTATACATCTTTAATTATAAATTATTTTATCGGTCCTTGCAAGTTAAATGACCATTAAAAGAGGAGTTTTAAACTTTAAATAGAAATAATTAACTAGAGAATAATAAAACTGGAGGTTTTAAAAATGCTTTATAAATTCAAAAAGAAAAGTCCCACTACTGCGGCAAATACTTTTATTGCTCCTGGCAGCAGAGTAATTGGAGATGTAGAAATAGCTGAACACAGCAGTATCTGGTATAATACTGTTGTTAGAGCTGATCTAGCCGAAATTAAAATCGGAAAATACTCTAATATACAGGAAAACTCTACTGTTCATGTTGAGCAAAATCAGGGAGTTGAAATTGGTGATTATGTAACTATTGGCCACAATGCCGTGATTCATGCCTGTAAAGTTGGCAGCAAATCACTAATTGGAATGAATGCTACAATTCTAAGTGGAGCCTGGATCGGTGAAGGTTCAATTGTCGGAGCTGGAGCAGTAGTACCAGAAAACGCTGAGATCCCACCAGGTAGCCTGGTTTTAGGAGTCCCTGCTAAAGTAATACGCAGTATTACCAAAGAAAAAATTATTGAATTAAAACAGCATGCTGCCCACTATGCCGATTTGGCTGCCAGACAGGAAGATATTGAAGAAATAAAATAGGATTAATTACGCCTCCAGCCTTAAGACTGGAGGCGATTTTAATTTAAAACCATTTTTATGAAATTAATTATAACAATAAACTTATTCTACAAAAACTTTTTTTGCAATTTCTACAGCTTCTTTTGCATCTCTGGCATAATAATCAGCATCTATCATCTCCGCATAATCAGTAGTTAATACAGCACCACCAACCATGATTTGACACTCTGGTGCCTTATCCCGGACTGCTTTAATCGTTTTTTCCATATTTTTAACAGTTGTGGTCATTAAGGCACTCAAACCCAGAAGACGAATCTCATTTTCTACCACAGCATTAACCACTTCTCTGATATTCACATTACGTCCCAGATCAATGATCTGATAACCGTAATTTTCGAGCACAGTTTTAACTATATTTTTTCCAATATCGTGAACATCACCTTTAACAGTAGCCATCACAATTTTACCTTTAGAAAGATCTCTCCCACCTGTTCGAGCCATCTCCTCCTTTAAGACGGAAAAAGCTTCTTTTACTGTCTCAGCTGACTGTACCAGCTGTGGTAAAAAGATATCTCCTTTTTCGTAGCGTTCACCCACCAGATCAAGGGCAGGTATCAAATATTCATTTACTACCTCTAAAGCTTCTTTCTCTTTTAAAATAGTTTTAGTTAAACGAGCAGATTCACTTTTTAAACCTCTAATAATTACAGTCTGCAAATCAATTTCTTCATTCAAGTTTTCTTTATTCTTTTCAGGCTCAGATTCATTCTCCAGTTCAGACATGTATTCAATATATTGAGCAGCACCCTGGTCAATATTATTTAGCACAGCAGCTGCTTTAACTGCTGCCATCATCTCAACATCATTTGGATCAATAATTGGAAGATTTAAACCCTGATAAAGAGCCATCGCTAAAAAAGACCTATTCAAAACAGGTCGAGCCGGCAGGCCAAACGAAACATTAGAGACCCCAAGAGTTGTTTTAACTCCTAATTTTTCCTTAACCATCTTTACTGCTTTTAAAGTTTCCCTGACCCCCTCCTGCTGAGCAGAAGCAGTAAGTGTCAGGCAGTCAATAATAATTTTGTCTCTGCTAATTCCATGTTCAGCTGCTCTGCTGACTATTTTTGCAGCAATTTCAAAACGTCCTTCAGCAGTTGTGGGTATTCCATCATCATCCATAGTCAAACCAATAACTGCTGCTCCATATTTTTTAACAGCTGGCAGGGTTTTCTCCAGCACCTCAGGCTCTCCATTAACTGAGTTAACAATTGCTGTTCCATTATAATATCTTAAGGCATCTTCTATAACCTCTGTATTACTGGAATCAATCTGCAAGGGAATATCCAGAATTCCTTGCAGTTCCTTGATTAGTTTAACCATAACTTTTTTTTCATCTATCTCCGGCAGCCCAAGATTAACATCCAGGATATCTGCTCCAGCATCTACTTCATCTACAGCCACTTTTAGAATATAGTCCAAATCACCATTTCTTAAAGCCTCTTTGAATGCAGCTTTTCCGGTTGGGTTAATTCTTTCCCCCACCACATTAACTCCAGCCAGATTAACATACTGAGAGGGAGAACAGGCAAGACTTTCACTTATAACTTCCCTTTTTTTGACTTTTTTGTTTTTCAAATTCTCAGCAATCAAAGAAATAAACTCTTCGTTTGTTCCACAGCAGCCTCCAATAACTGCCAGTCCCTTTTCGTAAAGACGGGCTAAAGGTTTAAAATACTCTGCTGGTGAAATTTTAAATACTGTTTCTTCATTCTCCACTACTGGCAAACCAGCATTTGCCTGCAGAATAACCGGAAGTTTAGAATATTGAAGCACCTCTTCAACCAGCGGTTCCAATTTTTCCGGTCCCAGAGAGCAGTTGAGTCCAATTCCATCTATTCCCAGTCCTTCCAGCACAGAAATCATGGAGCGGATACTGCTTCCGGTAAAAGTCCGACCCTCTTCTTCAAAAGTCAGAGTACAAAATACGGGTAAATTTGAATTTTCTTTAGCTGCCAGGACGGCGGCCCGGGCTTCATTAAGATCAGCTATTGTTTCTATATGTATTAGATCAGCTCCTGCTTCAACCCCGACCAGTACCTGCTGCTGATAAAGACTGTATGCTTCATCAAAGCTTAAACTGCCCATTGGTTCTAAAAGCTCACCTAAAGGCCCCATATCCAGAGCAACAGCTGCTTCAATTTTGGATTCTATTACTGCCTGCCTGGCGTTCTCAACAGCAGCAGCAATAACTTCTTCTACCGAATAATCGATTTCTTTCATTTTTAGGGCATTGGCTCCAAAAGTATTGGTAGTTAAAATCTCGGCTCCTGACTTTAAATAACTTTTATGAATCTCAATGATCTCTTCCCTTTTTTCTATATTCAATTTTTCAGGAACATCACCAGCCTTTAAACCCCGCTGCTGCAGCACTGTCCCCATAGCTCCATCAAATAATATTATTTCATTTCCCAGTTTATCCCTTAGCTCCACAATAAATCCCCTTCCTTCTCAGCTCACAATCTTGATATATAAGGCATTTTTGGCAGTGTCTTTTTTCAAATTCCAGATCTCTTTTCTCCAAATTTTCTTCTGCCCTATCAACATCTGATTTTTCTTCAATATCCGAATCTGTTTCTGTTTTTTCTGCAATGACTCCAATAATTGCAGTTACTGATTTAGTCGGAATCAGCATATTATATTGAGATGCAGTTAACCCAATTTTTTTGGGTGCTTTTAAAACTCTTAAAATTTCTTTCTGAATCTCAATTCCCAGATCTCCATAACCAGGACTATAGCGAAAGGTAATATCCTCATTTCCTGCTGCCAGAACTTCTTTTTTGATCTCAGCTTCGACCTGATCACACCCCGCTTCGATAGCTGTGGTGGCACAGGCATCAAAAATCATCGATTTCGTAACTGAAACTTTTTCATAATAGGAAATTTTTTTATCAACCTGAGATCCCAGAGTAGCGGCCATAATATAGATTTCTCTGGAATTGCTTAGATGCCTTTTTATACTTTTCCCTTTTAGAGTTAGGGTTGTTCCTTTTACCTTTATTCCAGACTCAGTTAGTTCAATCGGAAATTTTTGATACAGATAACGAAAATTAATTAAATTTTTAATTTCAGCTGTCGCTTCATCAATTAAACTGTTAATATTGTCATCCTCTAAATCTTTAGAAGTCTGCAAATATCTTAAAATTTCTGTCCTATCAATTTCTAATTCCATTTTAATCAGCCTTTTTTCCGTTGATATGTGTAATCAATGATCCAACTGCTTCTTTAATTCTACGGGCAACATAGGGATTATTCATTGTATAAAGATGAATTCCATCAACCTCACTGGAGATTAAATCAACTATCTGTTCCACTGCATAAGCAATACCAGCATCTCTTAAAGCCTCTGGATTATCTTCATATTTATCTAAAATCTTCTGGAATTTATCCGGAAAATATGCATCGGATAATTCTATAATTCTCCTTACCTGTTTTTTATTGATAACCGGCATAATTCCTGCTTCAATGGGAACATTAATCCCCTTTTTTTCTGCTTTGCTGCGAAATTTATAAAAAAGTGAGTTATCAAAAAACATCTGGGAAATTAAATAATCGACTCCACAGTCAACCTTTTGTTTTAAATATTCAAGATCCTGTTCCAGGCTGTCTGTTTCTAAATGTCCTTCCGGATAGCAGGCAGCAGCCACTCCAAAGTCATTATTTTTATTTATATGTTCAATCAACTGATAGGCATAATTATAGTCCCCAATAGCTTCCCCATCTACCGGTTTATCTCCTCTTAAGGCCAGAATATTTTCTATATTTTTACTCTCCAGGCGAGACAGAATTTTATTTAAAGTCTCCTGATCAGAATTAATACAGGTTAAATGGGCCAGAGCTTCTACATCATATTTTTCTTTGATGATTGAAGAAAGCTCACAGGTTCTGTTTTTTCTAACCCCTCCACCAGCTCCATAGGTGACACTGATATAATCCGGATCAATATCCTTTAACTCTTCTAGAGTTTGGTAAATATTATCTATTGGAACATCGGGTCTGGGTGGAAAAACTTCCAGGGAAAATACTACTTCTTTTTCCTCAAAAATATTTTTAATCTTCATTACTAATCTCATCCTCCTTCAACTTCTCTGCTTCTTTAAAAACTATTTATAAGCCCTGCTCAAAATACTCTCTGCTTTTTATTAGTTACTGCTAAAATCTACTGTTTAAAAATAACATAAAATAAAAAATCCACTTCCTAAGTAGAAGTGGGATGCACAACTACTTATCTTCCAGGCTAAACCTGCTGGATTTAGCACCGGGCAGTATAACTGCTGGTTGCCGGGTTTCTCAGGGCCAGGTCCCTCCACCACTCTTGATAAGACAATATTCTATTTTTAATTACTTTACCATATTAAAAGATTTGTGTCAAGATTTTGCCTGCTTAAATATTACAATCCTCATCCTCACACTGCTCACTTTTATATTCTATTTCCACAGTTACATGATCAATTTCTTCTGCAGCCAGCAGGTCTTTTATCTGAGATTTAAGATTAATAATTTCTGCTTTCGAAAATTGATCCGGAATAATAACATGAGTACTCAGAAAATTCTTTTCTCCTTCCAATGTCCAGATATGAGTATGATGGACTGAGAGGGCAGAAGTTTCAGTTTTTATTTTCTGCTGCAAATTTTCAATCTCTATCCCACCTGGTACTCCCTGCAAAAAGATATTTAAAACCTTCTTTAACTTGGAAATTACATTATATAAAATATAGAAGTTAATAGCTAATGAAAGCAGCGGATCTAAAATTGGTATGTTTTTAAAGATCAAAATTATACTAACAATCAAAACTGCTGTCCATCCCAGCAGGTCTTCCATAAGATGCCAGCTTACCACTTCTTTATTTAAAGAACTACCACCTTTTAATTTTAAAACTGAAATTCCATTTACAGCTATTCCTAAAAATGACAGAAATAACATCCCTTCTGGATGCACAGTTTGAGGATTAAATAACCTGGGTATTACCTCGGAGAGGATAAAAAATGAACCTAATATTAAAACAACACTGTTAATTAAAGCACCCAGAAGTGAAAAGCGGGCATATCCATAACTAAAATCTTTGTCTGCCCCTTTTTGTGAAAAGTTCTCCAGATACCAGGAAACTGCCAGAGAGATAGAATCGCCGAGATCGTGTAAGGCATCAGATAAGATGGCCATACTGTTAGTTAAAAGGCCACCAATAATTTCAATAATCGAAAAAGATAAATTTAAGACAAAAGCAAATTTAATATTACTAACTGCAGAATGATCATGTTCATGCTGATGTTCACTCATTATAATCACAAATATCAATCATATTTTATTCCCCTTTTATGGACTCTTTTATAAAATTATAACATTTAAAGGAAAAGTAAACTGTTAAATGATTTATTTAAGTAATAAAAATTTGCAGCTTATTGACATTGACTGCTCTGTCTGTTAAAATAATTTAGGTAATGCCCCCGTAGCTCAGTGGATAGAGCAAAGGCCTCCGAAGCCTTGAGCGTAGGTTCGACTCCTACCGGGGGCACCATTTGTTTAATTTGAGACTACTAAAGGGAAAATAATCCTTTCAAAATGCTAAAATTCTTCAAAAACAAGGTGTAAATTACTATATCTATTTAAGGAGTTAATTCCCTGCTTAATAAACTCCCAGCTTTCTTTATATGAACCTTCAACAGCAAAACTATTAGTTCTAATAAAATCTAAAAACTCAAATTTCTTTTCATAATATCTCTCACTAAACTCTTCAGCTTTTTCTACTTTTAGATTATCATCAATATTTGCATCATTGTGAAGCACATGTTCTAAATTACAGGATAAGTAGTAAGCGTTATATGGAATCCCATTTATTTTTGAATGGCTACTTAATCTATCCATAATCCGACTTTTTTTATCATTTCTTTTCTTTGTATTTTCAGGGTGACTGGTGCATAACCTATCACTATAATAATAATTCTTACCCCTATCATGCTTTTCTATCAATTCTTCACTAATATATGCACCGTCAGTATCCATTAAATGAATTATCTCTATGATATCACTTTTCTTGTAATGTTCTCTATCCATAAATGACTTTATTTCTTCATTTATCTTCCTTATTACATTACCAGAATTAACTCTATTCCTGGTAGTTATATCTCCATGAACAATTTGAAATTCAATCTGTTCATCCTCAAATATCTCAGAAAAAACAAGACCAAAAGACGTTTTATCTGTTTCCCCTTCTACTAAGAATAGTATTAATTTTCTAGTCATCAGCATCAACTCTACCC
>JAXKWB010000111.1:0-10546 GCA_036172385.1 Halanaerobiales bacterium
TTTTAAAAACAGGGGTGAAGGTCTTAACTCCTGCTCTGCTTTTTCTCTAACCAGGGCAATTTTTTTTGCCTCCAAATTAATCTTTGCTTTTTTAACTTTTTTATTTTCTGTCAGTGATTTTTCTAAATACTGCTGTAGATTAAAACTGTATTCACCTGCTGCTGCAGGCACTGTAAATACAATCATAAGTGCAACTGTTAAAAATATAAATAAAAATTTTTTAGTCATTTCAATTAAACCTCCTTTTAATTCATAAATTCAGACTCTTCATGAATGAATATTCATTCATGAATTTAGATAAAATCCAGCTGCTCTCACAGCCGGCATTATTTTCTATCTTTATTTTTAAAGTGAAGGTGTTTTAACATTTAAGACTTCAAATTTTTCTCCCTGGTCAGCATTTAATTCCATCTCTGTGTTTGGAGGACAGGTTATGATTGTACCTGCTTCTACAACATTGGATTCCTCTCCGATTCTTAGTGTACCCTTTCCTTCCTTGATATAAAAGAAAACATCAACCGACACCTGATGGCCAGGGACTCTATCTCCTGGACTTAAAACAAGGTTCATTACCTGAGCATTCTCATGTTTAAAAACTGACTTAACAGTCACTCCTCTTTTATTTTTCTTTGCTTCCAGCTCACTTAATTTAATAATTTCCATCTAAATCATCCCTTTCAATTAATAATTATTTATTGGCTATATTAAAAAAAAATATGAATGAACACTCATTCATTAATACAAGTATAATACTTTAATCTATTTAGTTCAGTGATTCAGCTCACACTAAATCATTTTCCTGCCAGCTGTCCAGAGTCAAAGTAAAAAATTTCAAAGAGTTTTCTCATCTACAAGTTTCTCTATTATCAATCCCATTAAAACTACCGAAATTAAAGTAAAAATAAAACGCAGAAAAGCAAATTTAAGACCCAAAAATTGAATCTCTACTCCTATCTGCGGAATTTTTAGAGAGGCCCAGACGCCAAGAAAAATAATTATATTACTCAAACTGGCTTTTTTTCTCAGCAATTCTGACGCCAGTGGAAAAGCTACATACATCGGACCAGTGGGAAGAGAACCCAAAAATATGGCCAGTAATTTCCCTCTGATTCCTGCCTTCTGACCCAGATGTTTTCTAATCATAGAAGAAGGAATCCAGACATCAGCCAGCCCCATAATCAGCAGTACAGCCGGAAAGATCATAATCATCTCTTTCGCATATCTGGCGGACACAACGACTGCCGTGGTAAAATACCGGGGTAAATATATTTTGAAAACAATAAATAGAATTGCTATAAAAACAATTACTTTAAATAAATTAAATAACTTATCTTTAATTTTCAGCTTTTGTTCTCTCTGTCCCCCTTCAGCAGTATCGGCTCCGGAATCAGTTTTATTATTTTGCTTCACATTATCACTCCAATCAATAATGAAATTATAACTGCAAAAATAAAAGCCAGACTGTTCCTATAGATTGTTATTTTTTTACCCAGTTCTTTAATTTCTACAGGTAGAGTCACAAAACCAACCATAGTTAAAGTTGTAATAAAGGCAGCTACAGAAGTATAAGAAGCACCTGCTTCAATCAGTGATCCAGCCAGCGGTAAAGCAATTAAACTGGGAATCATCATTAGAGCTCCAAAAAATGCAGAAAAAAGCAGCTGAAATAAATCAAACTCTCCCCCAAGATAAGATCTTATTACCTCTGGAGGCAGAAAAGCAAATACCAGACCGATGGCAGTAATTATAATCAGCATCTGGGGAGCCAGTCCTAATGCTTTGACTAGAGCTTTTTTGATCCCCTGTTTTGTTTTAGTTGGACTGAAAAAAATAGAAATTAGAAGAGCAGCTAAAGCGGTTAAATTAATAAATACTGCCACTGGTGTCCCCTCCTTTTTTCTCGGTACTTTTATTCAATAAAAATATGTTCAATTCTTTGCCAGACAAAATCAGGTGCCTTTTCTAAAAGATTCATTTCTGGTTGAGTTAGAGCATGTTCAATAATCCCCTGAATAGAGCCAAAAAAGTATACGGCCAGTAAGTGAGTATCCACTTCCTCAATTTCACCTTCTTTGACCCCTCTTTCAAAAAGATTCTCCAGCATTTTGATCAAGAAATTTCTGTGTGCCTTTATTTCTCCATCTTTTTTAGCCCTGGAAAAGTCCTTTTCTCTAACCAAAACTCTGCCCAATTCTGGGTTTTCTCTTAAAACTGAAAAATGTCGATTTAAAAAGTGGACTAATAACTCCTGCAGTGACAGATCCCTTTTTTTTAACTCAGACATTATTTCTCTTCTTCTTTCCATTTCAAATTTAAATATATAGGCCAGAACCTCATCTTTACTGGAAAAATAATTATATATTGTGCCGACTGCCAGACCGGCCTGATCAGCTATATCCTGCATTCTAGTATTAAAAAAACCTTCCCGGGAAATTACTTTTACTGCAGCTTTTCTAATTCTATTTCTAGTTTCCTGAGCCATTTAAATCATCTCCTTGAATGAATGTTCATTCATATTATAACAGTATAATAATTATCTGTCAACTTTTAAATATATAAAATTTGAAGGTGTTATTTTTACTGCTCTCTTAACTTCTTTTTAAGCTCATAAACATCAATTCTCTCAGGTACATAATCCTCATCCCGGTTTTCTACCTCTTCTACTGGAATATTTAATTCTCTGCTCAGAATCTTTTTGATTCTACTCTCACAGAAGTTAGCCTGACACTCTCCAGTTTTAGCCCAGGTTCTTCTTTTAACAGCATCTGTAGTTTTAATTGGAATTGAGCGGCTTAAAGCATCCAGAATTTCTGCTTCAGTAACATCTTCACAGCGGCAGATAATATGTTTTTGGGGGTCCTGGTGATCTATTTCACCATCAAAATCTTCATCTTTTTCCACCACAATCGCTGGTCTATAGGGATTGAAGTCTTTTTTTCTATTCAGTTCAAGTCCAGATTTATTTAAAATATTTATCACTTTTTCGGCTATCGCTGGAGCAGAAGTAAGACCTGGTGAGTCAATTCCAGCTGTCTGAATAAAACCTTTTACCTCTGTTTCTTCGATTATAAAATCCTCTCTTGTGCTTTTTGGTCTTAAGCCGGCAAAAGTCCTCAGCATTCTATTGGTATCAAAATCTGGTATTGATCTGCGCGCCTGATCAATGACATATTTAATGTCCTTAAAATTTGTACTTACATCATTTTTCTTATCTATTTCTTCAGCATTAGGCCCAATCATAAAGTTGCCATGGGTAGTTGTAGTCGCTACTACTCCCTTAGTCTTGGGATTGGGAGCCTGAAAAATTACTGAATTAACCAGATGGCTCTGACTTTTACTGAAAACTACATATTCTCCCCGCATTGGATAGATTTCAAAATCTGCAGCATCCAGCATATTTGTTATTTTATCTGCATAAATCCCAGCTGCATTGACAAGATAACGGCTTTCAACTTTTTCCTTAACCGTTTCTATTTCAAAATAATCATTATTCTTCTCAATATTTACTACTTCTGACTCTAATTTTAACTCCACCCCATTATCAACAGCATTTTCTGCCAGGGCAATAGTAAATTCATAAGGAGAGGTTACTCCTATAGTCTTACAGAAAAAAGCAGACTCTGCCTGATCACTGACATAGGGCTCAATTTCTTTAATTTGATCACCATCAATAATTTCTATCTCAGCTTCTGACTGACCGACTGCTAAAGCATTTTGATATATTTTTTTCAGAGTTTTTTGATCCTGGTCATCAAAGGCAAGAACCAGTCCCCCGGTCTTCTGGTAACCAAAATTTAGCTCTTCGTTCAATTTTTTATACATCTTATTTCCCTGAATACAGAGTTCTCCTTTTAAAGTCCCTGCTTTTGCCACATAACCACCGTGGACAATTCCTGTATTGGCTTTTGAGGCACCTGTGGAAACATCTGACTCTTTTTCAATTAAAGACACTGAAAGTTTATATTTTGAAAGTTCTCTGGCAATCGCCGAACCAACAACACCCGCTCCTATAATACTGACATCATACATTTATCCAGCCCCCTTAAAGCTAATTTAATTATACTAAAAATTCCGAAAATTATCAGCTGCGGTCAGCTCAGATTATCATCAGGTTTATAAATAAGGCCTCCTCAAAAGATATGAGAAAGGCCCTAATAATTAATCTCTGCTGTATATCTTTTTATATTCTTTCTTTTTGTTTTCCTTTTTAAAATTATAAATTGCTTTAACCAAAATCTTATTTTCCTCAAACAAATCTATTAACTTATCCAGTTCAGCCGGCACAGTTATTGCCGAGCCGCAATCTGTAGAAATCTCAGGCGGTACAGCTGCCATTCGGTAGTCTAAATCATTATCAAAAAGCACTCTTTCGGCTTTAATTGAATGATGAGTTGACTCAAATAAAATTAATTTATCATTTTTTTCACTATTTATTCCCATTCTATTTTTACTCCTTTTTTACCCTGTTTAGCTTTTGCAATTACAGCTACATCAAGACCTTCAGCATAAAGATCAATTAATAACTCAGCTGCATCTGCTTCTGCCACTGAAATTAAAAGCCCACCTGAAGTCTGTGGATCATACATTAAGTCATAGAGTATCTGATCTCTCTGTCCACTTTCACTGACAAATCCCTGATAATTATCTCTATTTTTATAGGCACCAGCAGGTAAAAGTCCTGATTCGGCGAATTCTCTTACTCCTGCAAAGATCGGAATCTCCTGAACTTCAATTTCAATCTGCAGACTGCTGTTTTCCGACATCTCCAACAGGTGGCCGATTAAGCCAAATCCTGTTACATCTGTACAGGCATTAATCTGATATTGATCAAAATATTTTAAAGCAGTATTATTTAAGCTTAACATTGACTTTACTGCCGGATTGCTCTGATCACCACTGGTAAATCCACCTTTAATTGCCGCAACTATAACACCTGTTCCCAGAGGTTTGGTTAATAAAATAAGATCATTTTCTTTGATTCCGGAGTTGCTGAGTAAATTATCGGGATGGACAGTTCCAGTCACCGAAAGTCCGTATTTAGGTTCTTCATCTATCACCGTATGCCCCCCACATAAGCTGGCACCGGCTTCTTTTACTTTATCAGCACCTCCCTGCAGAATTTGTGACAAAATTTCTGCTTCCAGGCAGGAAGGAAAACCTACAATATTCATTGCCAGAATTGGCTGCCCCCCCATTGCATAAACATCGCTCAGTGAATTAGCAGCGGCAATTTGTCCAAATAAATAGGGATCATCTACTATGGGTGTAAAAAAATCAAGAGTCTGGATTAAAGCTAATTCTTCAGTCAAACTGTATACAGCAGCATCATCTGCCTTGTCCAGGCCGATTAATAATTTTTCTGGATCAGCAGGAAAATTAACGCGGCGCAGAACCTGCGCCAGAGCCCGGGGGCCCATCTTAGATGCTCAACCAGAACTTTTGCTGTAATCAGTTAATTTGATCTGAGACATAAAATCACCAACTTCCCATTTTTATTACTTTGTATCTTTATCTATAAAATTTGTATCTTTATCTAATAATATATAATAATTGAATTCAAACAGCAAATTAAACTCTTACATAATCACTGCTGTTGATGCTGTCTACAATTTCATACATGTTGCTGACTTCTCCGACCTCTAATTGATCGCTTAATTCATAATAGTCAAGACAGGTACCACAGATTAAAATTTCCACTCCCGCAGTTTCTAATTGTTCCAAAGTTGCTGTTACATCCTTTTCTAAAACAGCCATTTTAACACCTGAATTTAGAAAAATTATTTTCTCAGGCAGCGGCTTAATCTCAAGCAGAGTCGAAAGAAAACCTTTAATTAAAATTTTACCTAAATCTTCTTCGCCTTCACCTAATTTATCAGAAGCAATTAAATAAACTTTTCCTTCCTCAGAATTTTGAGCAGCGGCTGTCTTATTCTTTGCACTTTCTACTTTAGCTTCTCCAGTATTTTTTATTATAATCTTAAAATAGTCAGCTGACTCCTCTACAATACTGACTTCTGCTTTCATCTTCTGAGCTAACTTAGCTACATTTTCAGAAGCAACTTTATTATCAACAATGACCAAAATCTCTTCATTATCTGCCATCGCTTTTTTGGTCAGGACAACCGGCTTAGGACAATCCAGCCCTCGAGCGTCTATCTCCTTCATTTTTCAATCCTCCTCAATCACTTAATCTTTTCTAAAATATTCAAAAATTCATCTGCCTCAGCTTCAGTATTAAAATAACCAGGACTTACTCGCAGCAGGCCCAGATCATCGGTGCCTAAAAATTTATGTAATAAAGGAGCACAATGCAGGCCACCCCGCAGCTGAATATCATAATCATGCTGCAGTTTAAAAGCAAGCTGATTGGAACTATATCCCTCTAAATGGAATGCAGTAACAGCTGTTCTATTATTTATATCTTTTTTACCATAAACATCAATTCCAGTTATTACTGTTAATCCATCAATCAGTTTTTTTAATAAATTCATTTCCTGCTGGTGAATATTTTCTAAACCCTGATTTCCAATAAACTTAATTCCTGCTCCCAGGCCAACAATTCCAGATGTATTAAGGGTGCCTGCTTCCAGATAGTCAGGCATGATTTCCGGCTGTTTAATACTCAAAGAATTTGCTCCGGTACCCCCTTCTTTTAACGGCAGCAGTGTCTCCGGGTCTCTAACATATAGAGCCCCAACCCCGGGAGGACCAAACAGCGATTTATGTCCTGGAACTGCCAGAAAGTCAATTTTCATTTTATCTACGTCAATCGGAATCACTCCTGCAGTCTGAGCTGCATCAACTAAAAACAGGATGCCTTCTGCAGCAGCAAATTCTCCAATCTTCTGCAGATCATTGACTGTTCCCAGCACATTAGAAGCATGAGAGATTACAATCAGTCTGGTATTATCTCTAACAGCATTTTTTAAGGACTGATAATCAACTTCTGCATTTTCTAAATCCAGATCTATATAATCTACCTCTATTTCTCTTTCTGTTTTTAAACGCTCTAAAGGTCTAAGGATAGAGTTGTGTTCCAGCTTAGAAGTAATTACATGCTCTCCTCTTTTTAAAACTCCCTTGAGAACAGTATTGAGAGATTCGGTCGCCCCGGAATTAAAAACTAAATGGGCAGAATTACTAATTGAAAAGAAATCAGCTATATTTTCCCTTATCTCAAAAATCATCCGGGCTGAATCTAAAGTCTCGGCAGAACCAGAACGACCAGGATTCATACCTGAATTACGAAAAAATTGATCTACTTCCTGATAGACAGACTCAGGTTTAGGCCAGCTGGTAGCAGCATTATTAAAATATATCATAAGATTAACCTCCGCTTTTTAAAATCTGTTCTTAATAATTAATTCTTTTTCTTAGTGGAAAAACCTTTATTTAAACTCAAAAATTTAAGATTTAATTATATAAAATGCTCATTTATGTTCACGCACCGGGTACGAGAACATAAACGAGCACAAATAAAAAACTCCTGCTTTTACACAGGAGTTCTAATTAATTGGAGGTAATTTAGGACAAATTTATAGATTTTAAAGTTTTACTTAATTTTTATCCTTATAGATTTTCTAGATCCTCTTTGATTTCTGCCACCAGTCTATCAATCTCCTGATAATCTTCATCTGCTCCATGACCCTTGGCAACTACTGGATCATAAAGGTCAACTTTCAGATTTGGCATTAAATCAAGCAGTTTATCTGTCATTCTACCGGCCCAGCCGTAAGAACCAATAATTGAAGCATAACGAGTCTTTGGCTTTAAAACATTTGCCAGATAAGCTGCATATACTGCAGATGGGTGAGGACCAGTTAAAACAGTTGGTGAACCAAAGATTACAGTTGAGGCATCAACTAAAGAAATTGCTAAGTCACCCAGATCAACATCAGTTAAATCAAACGGTTTAACCTTAATTCCCTCATCAATTAGGGAGCTGATAAAGTAATTAATTAAATCTTTAGTACTTCCATGCATTGAAACATAGGGAACTACAACCTCAGGTTTTACTTCATCACTTACCCAACCCTGATAGGCTTCTAAAATCATATCTGGATTATCATAAATTGGACCGTGACTGGGAGCAATCATCTCAATCTCATAATCTTCTAATTTAGCCAGGTTCTTTTTGATTATCATTCTAAATGGCATCATAATTTCTGCATAATATCTTTTGGCTGCCTTATAGACTTCAGCTTCATCTTCCACAAATAAATCACTTGTCGCTAAATGAGAGCCAAAAAAGTCACAGGAGAATAAAATGTTTTCTTCCTGCAGATAAGTTGACATGGTTTCTGGCCAGTGGACCCAGGGAGTATCAATAAACTCTAAGGTTCTGCCGCCAAGATCAATAGTTTCACCATCTTCAACAGCTCTAATTTGATCTGACTCAAGCTCAAGTAAATCTAAAAGCATAGGCTTGGCTTTTTGAGAGCTTAAAACCTCAGCCTCAGGAAATTTCTTTAACAGATATGGAATTGATCCAGAATGATCCTGTTCAGCGTGGTTAGAAATAATGTAATCAATTTTTTCTACACCCAGATCATCCAGATTATCCAGAAAATCTTCAACAAAATCAGGCTCAACTGTGTCAATTATTGCATTTTTTTCGTCACCTTTAACAAAATATGAGTTATAACTTGTTCCATCAGGCAGGGGAATCAACTCATCAAATAATTTGCGGTGCCAGTCAATAATCCCTACACTATAAATATCATCTTTAACCTTTCTAAACATAAAAAACTCCTCCTTGTATTCTTATACTTCTAAAAGCTGTTATAAATTTGTTTATGTACAGATAAAAATTTCTACCTGTACATTATTATATTAATTCCTAGTTATTTTGTCAAGTTTATTATATAACTATATTTTTTATACTTCCGTGAGCTATATCACAGAAAAAAGTGTGCCCTAAATTAACTGAGCACACTCCCAATTCAAAAACTAAAGTCTATGAAGATAACTGTCTATTAACCGCCTTTAAACAGGCTTTGGCAATTGCCAGAGTTATATTGTTATCTAAATAAACCGCACCAACTAGTTTTTCTTTTAGCCGGTTACTCTGACTGTCAAAATTATATACCTGAGCAATTACTAGTTCTTCCTTGCCCTTAATAGTAAATACATCCTCTACTACCAGATGGCCATTAAAATCTAAATATCTATTGATAACTTCAACTACTGATCTGGCAATAAGTTTTTCGAGATTTTCTCCCATCTGGGCTTCAAATGATTCAAAAATCTCTTCCTCATTGATCAGCATTTTAACATTACAGCGGCAGCTATTATTCTCGGTATAAATTGAAACTAACTCAATCCGGTTGCTGGAAAAATCGTTAACAGCCTTTTGGAAATTGCTGTCAATTCTAGCAATACTAATTTTTTTATGATCAATCTTGAAATCATTATGGACCATGCAGACTGTTTCTACATCTCTCACAATTCGCTTGGGATCTCTCTTTTTATCTGCGATAATATGTATTTCGTCTATCTCATCTGCCCCGGTTAAATTACAGGAAACTACACCGTCAAGTTCTTGAATTAATTTTTTAATCTCTGTATTCATCCTCAACTCTCCCCTTTTTGAATCAAAATAAAAACTAGTAATCAAGTGCCAATTCTAATTCTCTTATTTTCTCTTCACTTTTAAATTTATCATCAAAATAACCATCTTTTATTAATTCAATTATTTTTTGAGCAATTTCGGGATCGAACTGCCCTCCAGCACATTTTTCAAATTCTTCTATTACTTCTTCTTTAGTCATTGGAGGCTTATAGCTTCTGCCGGTAAGCATTACATCCAGAGAATCACAGGCAGTTAAAATTCTGGCCCCTACCGGGATTTCTTCGCCTTTTAAACCCTCCGGATAACCTCTGCCATCCCAGCGCTCGTGATGATAGAGAATAATATCTAATTCATCATTAATTAAATCTATATCTTTTAAAAGCTGATAACCATATTCTGTATGTCGTTTGATCTCATTATATTCCTCATTAGTTAGATTATCAGAAGTACTCAAAATATGATCATCAACATAGATTTTCCCGATATCGTGTATTTTGGCAATACTGATGATTTTTTCTGATTTAGCCCGTGATAAACTCATTTCGTCACAGAGATGATAGGTATATTTAGCAACCCGCTCACAGTGACCTTCAGTATAGTGATCTTTAGAATCAATTACCTTCAAAAAACTTTCGATTATTTGAGTATAAGAATTCATCTGCTGTAGGCGTGAATAAAAGAAATCTTTAATAATAAATAATAATATAATTATAAGAACAAAAAGTACTTTACTAAAATAGATATAGGAAGCTAAAAGAATCAATCCTAAAAAATAGGAGGTAATTAGATTTTTCGAAAGCTCTCTAAAATAACTTATCAGTGACATCTTATTTACATCATTATTAGCTAAATTGATCACTATAAAAACAAACAAATTATTTAAAATAAAATATACTAAACTAGCAAAAAGAATAGATAAAAAAGGAAAGGAATTCGTTTCAATATACGGATAACTAATATTAAAAGCTATAGACG
>JAXKWB010000112.1:0-6644 GCA_036172385.1 Halanaerobiales bacterium
CACTTAAGCTGTCTTCTACTATTGTGTTTACCTCAGCCATTTTTTCCCGGATCACTTTAAAGGCATGATACATTTTCTCCCCTAATTTTTTGGAAAAAAAGAACATAATGGGAATTAAAGCAAAGGTAACTAAAGCTAACTGCCAGTGCATATTGATTAAAATCGAAAATGAACCAACTAATAACATGGCTGAAATCAAAACATCTTCCGGACCATGATGTGCAAGTTCAGAAATATTGTTCAAATCATTGACTACTCTGGACATTAAATACCCAACTTTATTATTATCAAAAAATTTAAAAGATAATTTCTGCAGGTGGGTAAATAAATCTGAGCGCATATCTGTTTCCATCCTGATCCCTACAACATGACCCCAGTAATGAACAATATATTGAAAAACAAAACGCAATAAATAAATCACTAACAAAATCACTGAAATCCTGATCATCATATTCAAATTTTTGTCTGGAAAATGCTGATCAATTAACTGCTGGATAAACATTGGATAAATCAAATCTAATCCGGACATGAAAACAGCACAGCTAAGTTCCGCTGCAAATAGTTTCCAGTGATTTTTATAATACTTTAAAAACATTTTTAACATGATTTTCATTACCCCCCCCCTTTTTTATTTACTAATTAGAAATTTTATCACAGCCCCATAATTATTGCAACGAAAAATTATTTATAAAAAAAAAGATACACCCAGAAAAGAGTGTACCTTTTAACATATTTATTTAAATTAATTTTAATAACATATTATATAGAAATTGGTTTGTATTATTCCAGCTCAGTCCATTCGCCAGTTTTCATATAAACAGTACGTTCACAGATATTTGTCGAGTGGTCCCCAATCCTTTCCAGGAAACGACTGATGAACATCAGTGATACCCCCTGTTCAATAGTAGAACAATCCTTTTCCATAACATTTAAAAGTTCAGAACTAATCTGTTTATCCAGGCGGTTGACTTCTTTATCCCTGAAAGCAATCTCTTTTGCCTTCTCGATATCCATATCTACAAAGGCCTCCAGACTTTCTCTCAGCTGCTGAACAACAATGTCTCTCATCCCCGGCAGATCCTGCATTTCTTTAATTAAAGGTTGTTCTCCGATATCCTTAACTCGGTGGGCAATATTGGATGCATTATCTCCAATTCTTTCTAAATCAGTTACCAGTTTGGAAATTACAATAATTTTTCTAAGATCAATCGCTACTGGCTGCTGCAGCGCTATTAAACGGGTACATTTCTCTTCTATATCAAGCTCAAAATCATCTATTATATCATCATCTTCTATTACCTGATCAGCCAGTTCTAAATCTTTATTCATTAAAGCCTCAATACTCTGACTAATACTTTCTCTAACTACACTTCCCATTTTTAACATTTCATTCTCTAAATCTTTCAATTCAGTATGAAAATTCTTACGAGAATCAATCATTTTAATTATTCCTCCTCAAAAATACCTCTTTAAAATCTATTGAAAAGATGTTGTCATCATAAATTTTTTGGGGTTAACTTTTAGCCAAAACGTCCTGTTATATAATCTTCTGTTTTCTGATTAGCCGGGTTTTCAAATATTTTATCAGTTTTATCAAATTCAATCAAATCTCCCATCAGGAAAAATCCTGTTTCATCAGAAACTCGGGCGGCCTGCTGCATGCTGTGAGTTACAATTACAATACTGTATTTTTCTTTTAAATCTGTTATTAAATCTTCAATTTTAGCTGTAGCAACTGGATCTAGAGCTGATGCCGGCTCATCCATTAAAAGAACTTCCGGTTTTACAGCTAAAGCTCTGGCAATACACAACCGCTGCTGCTGACCACCAGATAAACCTAAAGCAGATCTATCCAGACGATCCTTAACTTCGTCAAATAAAGCAGCTCCCTTTAAACTCTCAATTACAATTTGTTCAATCTCTGCTTTATCTTTTACACCATGAACCTTAGGTCCATAGGCAACATTTTCAAAAACTGATTTTGGAAATGGATTTGGCTGCTGAAAAACCATTCCAATCCGCTTTCTTAATCTAACTACATCAGTATTTCCAGAATAAATATCATCACCATCGAAAATTACCTGCCCTTCTACCCGGCTGCCTTCAATCAAGTCATTCATTCTATTAATTGTTCTTAGAAAAGTTGATTTACCACAACCTGAGGGCCCAATTAGGGCTGTTACTTTGTTTTCTTTGACTTCCATGTTTATATCATTCAGCGCCTGAAATTCATCATAATAAAAATTCAGATTTTTAATTTCAATTACATTTTTGTTTGTAGACATTAAATTTCCTCCTCAATTAATCTCGGCTAAATTTATAACGAATAAATGTTGCCAGTCCATTTAAAGCAAATAAAATAAGCAGCAGTAAAACACTTCCACTGGCGGCAACAAGTTCGTACTCACTCTTCGGTAATGAAGTCCAGTTAAAAATTTGAATTGGAATCACTGTAAAACTATCCATGATTCCCTGGGGAGTAAACATTACAAAAGTTAGTGCTCCCATCATAATTAAAGGTGCTGTTTCTCCAATTGCTCTTGAGATAGCAAGAATAAAACCTGTCATAATTGATGGCAGAGCAGAAGGAAGTACAACTTTATAAACAGTCTGCCAGTGATTGGCTCCCAGGCCATAAGACGCATTTCTTAATGATTTTGGAACACTTCTTAAGGCCTCCTGGGCTGAAACAATAACAACTGGTAAAACTAACAAACTCAAGGTCAGTGAACCAGCCAGAACACTTCTCCCCAGCTCCAGAGTTCTTACAAAGACTGCCAATCCAAGCATTCCATATATAATTGATGGAATACCGGCAAGATTTGCTATGTTTAATTTTATAAGATCTGTTAATTTGTTTTTAGGAGCATACTCCTCTAAATAAATTGCTGTGGCAGTTCCAGTTATAAAGGTAATCGGAATCATTAAACCAATTACATATAAAGTACCAAATAAACCGGCCTTAATACCTGCTTTTTCCGGAAAACGGGAATCAAAACGAGTAAAAAAGTCCCAATCCATCATTACTAAACCTTTAGAAAAAATATCAAATATTAAAGTAGCAAGCACCACTAAAGCCAGGCCAATAAAAATTAAAAAAACAACTTTAAAGATCTTATCAGTGCGTTTTCTTCTTTTGTGTAAATCAGACATTAGTGATATACCTCCCTATATTTCATTAAGATCCACTGACTGATTATATTTAAACTGAGAGTTAATAAAAACAGGAGCAGCCCAACTGCAAAAATTGAATAATATTCGATCGATCCAACTGGTGTATCGCCTAAGCTAACCTGGACAATATATCCAGTCATTGTCTGAACAGGCTTTAAAAAATTCGCAGTTAATTGAGGCCGCATTCCTGCCGCAATTGCAACTATCATTGTTTCCCCAATAGCTCTGGAAATAGCGAGAATGAATGAAGAAACAATGCCAGAAAGTGCCGAAGGCACCATAACTCTCGAAGCAACTTCAAATCGAGTTGATCCCATAGCATAAGCACCCTGACGAATACTTTCTGGAACTGAATTAAGTGCATCTTCACTTAAAGAAATTACCATTGGTAAGATCATAATTCCCACCGCTATACTGGCACTTAAGGCATTAAAAGTCTGAATTTGAGGAAAAATTGGTTCCAAAATTTGTGGGGTGATAAAAGTTAAAGCAAAGTAACCATATACCACTGTTGGAATTCCTGCCAGAATCTCCATAATTGGCTTGATTATTTTTCTAAAACGGGTAGATGAATACTCAGTTAAATAGATAGCACTTCCCAGTCCTACAGGGATAGCAATCAGAGCAGAACCAAGAGTAATCATCATTGTTCCGGCAACTAAAGGAAGTACCCCGTAACTTTTATTAGGTTCAATTAATGGATTCCACTTTATCCCAGTTAAGAATTCTATAATAGATACTTCTGCAAAAAAATGGATCGAATCAGAAACAAGGATAACAATTATCCCCACAGTAGTAAACACTGAGATTAATGTCGCCAGCAGCAGAATGTAATTAACCCAGTTATTCTGACTACTTTTTGAATTCATGTGTCTTATTTTTTTATCAAATAAGATAGAATACCAGCTTGACTCCTTATTATTTTTCATCTTCATTTAACCACCTTTCTTAAAACTGCCAAAGAAGGGGCTGCAAAAGCCCCTTCTGGCATTTTATTATTTAAATTTTATCATTATTATTAGTTAGTAATCTCAGCTAACTTATTTAATGCTTTTTCATAACTTTCTAGAGGTACATAACCAGTCTGGGGAACAATCTCCTGGGCATTATTGAAGTAAAACTTTAAGAATGCCTCAACTTCTTCTCTTTTTGCAGCCGCATTGTTTACATAAATAAATAGTGGGCGAGATAGAGGAGTGTAGTTACCATTACTGATTGTTTTAACAGAGGGCATAACTCCATTAACTGACAGTGCTTTAAGTTTGTCCTGATTTTCTTCATAATATGCATAACCGAAATATCCCATTGCGTATTTATTTCCAGCTACACCTCTAACTAAAACATTATCATCTTCACTTGCTGTATAGTCAGAACGACTTGCTCCTTCTTCTCCAACTATTGCTTCAGTAAAATAATCAAAAGTACCGGAGTCTGCACCTGGTCCATAAAGATCTATTTCTTCATCCGGCCATTCAGCTCTAACATCACTCCACATTTGAACACTGCTGTCTGGTTTCCAAATTTGGTGGAGTTCTTCAACTGTAATATTATTTACCCAGTCATTTTCTGGATTGACTGCAACCGTAATTCCATCACTACCAACAACAAACTTTGTATATTCAATTCCATTTGCTTCAGCTTTTGCAGCTTCACTTTTTGTGATTTCTCTAGAAGCATCGTTGATAGCTGTTTCGCCAATAGTAAATTTCTCAAAACCTCCACCCGTACCGGAAACACCAACTGTAACTCTGACTCTTGGGTATTCATAAGAAAATTCTTCTGCCATTGCCTGAGTAATTGGGTAAACTGTACTGGAACCATCAATCTTAACTGTACCTTCAAGTTCCTGAGCCGCAGCGCTCATTGGAAGTACTGCCATAACTGCAAGAACAAGAATAAAAAATAATGCTGTAATTTTTTTCATTAAATATTTTCCCCCTTCAGGAATTTTTGATTTTTTCTTTAACTTGACTCTGATTAAAATAATAACAGGCAAATGTTACAGCAGTATTTCCCTAATGTTAACAAAATGTAAACTCTATAATTTTTAAGATATTTTAATTTAGTCTAACATAAGCTAAATGACAACATTCTTTAATTTTACACCTTTAATCCATTTTAAGTAATTCGCCCTGTTTTTAATCTGTATTGCAGTAACATTGCAGTAAAAAAGACCAGCTCATTTGCTGGCCTTCTTAATCTTATACATGGTATCCATATTTTTAGCTGCACTATCTAACATTTCATCTGTAACATGCGAATAAATATCCATAGTAACAGATATACTGGCATGCCCTAATATCTGCTGCAGTGTTTTTATATTCCCTCCGTTTTCTAAAAACATAGTTGAAAATGTGTGTCTTAAATCATGCAGTTTGATTTCAGGCAAGTTTATATCCCTGCTTAAATTTTTGAATTCAATATACGCCATCATTGGACTAATTGGTTCCCCCATCTTATTACAGTTGACTAAATCTTGATCTTTATAATTATTTCCTAATGCTAATTTATTTTCACTCTGCCGTATCTTATGCCCTTTTAATTCTTTTACTACATTATTAGTAATTGGAATAACTCTATTACCCGCTTTAGACTTAGGCTTCTTTAATATAATGCCTTTGTCAGTCTTCACAGCCTGTCTCTTGACTTCTAATCTTTTTTTGGTGAAATCTATATCACCCCATTTCAACCCCAACAATTCGCCCCTTCTCATGCCTGTATTAACTGCTAGGAAGAAAACCATATAATATCTATGATCATTGGCCCGGGCCAGAAATCTACTCACTTGCTTTTTACTCCATATATGCAGCTTGTCCTCTTCCTGTTTGGTCGGCAGCTCTATTCCTTTAGCTGGATTTGAATAAATGAGACGCTCTTTTACCGCCTGCTTTAAAGCTTTATTAGCGATAGCATAAATCAACCTAACAGTACCAGTGTTTAATCCACTATCAAACCTATTATTTAAAACCTTCTGCAGATGCCTGGTCTCCAATTCTTTTAATTTTATATCTCCTATTTCTGCGTTAAGATGATTTCTAATAATAGAATCATAAACTCTATAGGTACTATAAGCAACAGTATTCTTTCTACCTTTATTCCATTCTGACAGCCAATCTCCAAACTTCATTTCTGATTGTTTTCTATATGATCCCTCAAATAATTTCTGCTTTAACTCAGTCATTTGCTTGGCAACTTCTTTTCTTTTGTCACCATAAAAAGTTTTTCTTATTGGCTTGCCTGTCTTTGGATCTGTTCCGATTGTTACCTGACCGCACCAGCGGCCGTCTTTTCTTTTATAAATAGTGCCTTCTCCATCCCCTCGCGCCAATATAATCACCCTTTCTTAATTTAAGATAAAAGTTAGTGTAAAATAAAAGTGGGATTTAAGAATTGATTTATGTAAATAGGCAGGAATTTTAGCATAAATAAAGAAGGAGCCTCACAAGGACAAAAAATCAAAGAAAGGAGTG
>JAXKWB010000113.1:0-7279 GCA_036172385.1 Halanaerobiales bacterium
ACAAGAGTAAATTAAAAGCATATAATATGACTACAAAGGCGCATGACCTTAAAGTCATAATATATCTGAAAATTAAAGGAATGAAGGTGAAAAAATGCCAAAACAGACCCTTTTCAATCTGAGCCAGTCAAAACAGCAGCGGATTATTGAGGCAGCAGTGGAAGAGTTTGCCGCCCATCCTTATTTAAAAACAAGTATCAATCGAATCATTGATCAGGCAGATATCTCAAAGGGAAGTTTTTATCAGTATTTTGAAAATAAAAAGGATCTTTATAAATATATTATTGATCAGGCATCAGCTGCCAAAATGAAGTTTCTCGGCCAGAAACTGCAGGATTATCAGAAACTTGATTTTTTTGAACTTTTAAGAAAACTTTTTATTGCCAGTATTCAGTTTAAAAGAGAATATCCATTGTATTCTAAAATTGGGAATTGGCTTTTAAACGGCAATAATGAACGGCTTAAAGAAGAGATTTATTCTGAGAGCCGACCTAAAAGTAATGAATTCTTTGAACAGCTCTTAGAGGAAGCTGTCAAAAAAGGAGAAGTTGACTCAGAGATTGATATTAAATTCACAGCCTTTATGCTGACTGATTTTACCATCAGTATTGTAAATTATTTCTTTGAAAACCATGATCCCAATAATTTAGATGAAATTATGGATTATGTTGATAAAATGCTCTATATAATTAAAAATGGTATGGCAGAGGGGGATAAAAATGTCACTAATTAAGTTAAAAGGATTAGAAAAAACTTATCAGCAGGGTAAAATTGCTGTTCCGGCACTGAGAGGGGTGGACTTAGAAATCGAATCAGGGGAATTTACAACTATTTTTGGACCCTCGGGTTCGGGAAAAACTACCTTACTGAACATGATTGGCTGTCTTGATAAGTCAACAGCCGGAGAAATCATTTTTGACGAACATTCAATTAATGATTTAAATAGTAAAGAACTGGCTGAGGTCAGGCGCTATAATCTGGGCTTTATTTTTCAGAGCTATAATTTAATTCCGGTTTTAACAGCCTTCGAGAATGTAGAATTTGCGATTCGGCTGATTGAAAAACACAGTAAAAAAGAGCGGAAAAATAGAGTAATGTCTCTGCTGGAGGAAGTTGGACTTGGTGAAATGGCCCACCGCAGGCCAAATGAGCTTTCGGGAGGTCAAAAGCAGCGGGTAGCAATTGCCAGAGCTTTAATCAAAGAACCCAAGCTGGTTCTGGCTGATGAGCCAACTGCAAATCTCGATTCGGAAACAAGCCAGGAAGTTCTGGAACTGATGAAAGAGATGAATAGAGAGCTAAATACAACCTTTATTTTTTCGACTCATGATCCCCAGGTAATGGATTATGCCCGGCGTTTGATCGAAATCAAGGACGGCAAAATCACTAATGATCAGAGGAGGGATTAGTTATGTTTTTTCTGAAAATGGCGTTCAAAAATTTGACACGTCATAAAAGAAGAACTCTCATTACCGCTTTGATCATTGCTTTCGCTATCTTAATTTATATCATGACTGAAGGTTTAATGATCGGGATGACAGAGATGTCTTTTAATAATATTATTAACTTAGAAAGTGGCCATCTGCAGGTAGCAAAAAAAAGTTACTGGGATGACAGAGAAGAACTGCCGCTGGATAATTTAATTAGCCCAACTGAAGAATTGGAAAATAAAATTGAGGAAACAACAGGGTTTAAGGCGATGACAAAAAGGCTCAATTTTTCCATTAGATTGAATAATGGAATAGATGAGCTGCCGGTGACCGGGGTCGGTATTGATCCAGGTCAGGACAGTAAAGTTTTTAGGCTAAATAAATACCTGGTAAAGGGGAAAATGCCCCGGGCAGGCACCAGCGAAATTATAATGGGCACTAAACTGGCAGAGTTAATGGGCTTTAAAAATGGTGATTATGCCATTCTTCTCTTTAGAACAGATGAAGACACATTTAATACAATTGATGGAGAAATTGTAGGTTTATTCAATACACCACATCCCAGTTTAAATGAAAGCAGTGTTTTTCTGCCTCTGTCAACAGCTCAGAGTCGTCTGAATATTGAAAATAAAATAAGCCACTACGCTATTAGATTAACTGAGCAGGATCAGGCAATTCCTGCGGCAAAAAGGTTAAACAGCAGATTGAAAGATCCTTATCATGCTTATTCCTGGAAAGATGCAGCCCAGAGCCTGGTCACAATGCTCGAAATGCAGGAGATAGAAACTCAGGTGATTCTGGCAATTATTTTAACACTGGCAGCAGTAGGAATAATTAACACAGTTATTTTGTCAGCACTGGAGAGAATGGAAGAGCTGGGAATGATGAAAGCACTGGGGATGCACGAACGCGAAATTGTATATACCTTTATGCTGGAAGCTGCCGGCATTGGAATTATCGGCGGCATCATGGGTATTATCATGGGAGTAATTGGACTGGCAATTTTCAATATTAATGGTATTGATATGTCGGCATTGACTGCCGGAGGAAATATGACTTATGGATTTCCCTTAAAAGGTACAATTTATGCTGGCTGGGAACTTAATTCCTTTATTTTTGTTTTTCTCTATGGCTTTTTTATTTCAATTCTGGCAAGTGTTTTTCCTGCTTTATGGGCCGCTCGAAAAGATCCGATAAAAGCAATTTATCACCGCTAAGGAGGTTGAGGAAATGAAATTTTTAATCAATATTGCTTTCAAAAATATGTTTAGAAATAAATTAAGAACTATAGTTTCTATCCTTGCCATTGCCTTTGCAGTGATGATAATTGTTTTTGCAAGGGGTTTAATAGATGGAATGATTGAGGATACTTATTCATTATATATTCATTATGATACAGGTCATATTAAAATTATTGATCAAGAATATGAACAGAAAGAAAGGCTGCTGTCCTTACAGTATACAGTTAATGGAGTTGGAAATAAGTCCCTCAGCGAGATGAAGAAAGAGCTAAATAATCTGGAAGGAATAAAAATGGTGATCCCCCGTTTGAAATTTGGAGCAGCAGTTAGTACGGAGAAAGAACTGGTACAGATGCTGGCCTGGGGAGTTGTCGGAGAAAAGGAACTCCAATTTACGAATCTTGAGCGCCAGCTGGTAGAAGGTAGAATGGTTAAAAGTGGAAGAGAAGTAGTTATGGGGACAAAACTGCTTGCTAAAATTAATAAAAGTGTAGGCGAAGATGTGACAATGGTCTATACCACAGCTTTCAGTTCTTTTCAGGGAGCTACTTTTGAGATTGTGGGTAAAATTGAAAGCAATCTACCGCTATTAAATGAACAGCTTGTCTTTATGCCTCTTGATACAGCTCAGAGATTACTTTATTTAAATAATGAAAGTACAGAGCTGCTGCTGGTGACGAACAATAGAGAACAGGCAAATGAATATCTGCCAGCTGTCAGGAATTATTTAGAGAAAAATGGAGGAGCAGATAAATATCTGGCTCAGAGCTGGAAAAATGGTAATTCTTTTATCCAGCTGTTAGAAGTCAGTGAGACAATTTATAATTTTGTCTATCTTTTCCTGGTTCTGCTGTCATCTATTGTAGTAATCAATACTCTGGTAATGATTGTCAAAGAAAGAACTCAGGAAATTGGAATGATGAGTGCGCTGGGATTAAAGAAAAAAGAAGTTATGCTGCTTTTTATGCTGGAAGGTTCAGCAATGGCGGTAGTCGGCAGCTTTTTTGGTGCACTTGCGGGTGGAGCTTTAAACTATTATCTCTCAGGTGTAGGATTTGACTACAGTGCTGCCTTTGAAGATATTGATGTTTTAATGAATCCGATTATCTATCCTACCTTTAAAATTGAGCATATGGTTTTTGCTTTTGCAATTGGAGTTATTGTTACAACTTTAACTGCTATCATTCCGGCACGTAGAGCAGCTAAATTAGATCCAACAGAAGCCCTGCGTGAAATCTAAAGAGACTTAAAACAATTATCTTGAAGGAGGAAAAAATGATGTTTGCTTTGAGAAGAAACTCTAAAAGAAATTATCAACTAAAAATTTTATTAATTATCTCTCTGTTATCAATTTTACTGCTGGGGGTCACTTTCCTGACAGCAGCTCAGGAATTAACAGCAGACGAAATAATTACCAGAAGAGACCAAAATGAATATGTGATCAAAGCTTATTCCGAATCAAAAATGATTATTAAAAATAGTGGGAGAACTATGGTTAAAACTATGCGCAGCTGGCAGGATGGAGAAAAAGCTCTGGTTCTATTTACAAATCCACGTGATAGAGGGACTAAGTTTTTAAAAAGGGGGGACAATCTCTGGATGTTTTTTCCCCAGGCAGAGGACTTAGTCAAAATATCAGGCCATATGCTGGAACAGGGAATGATGGGCAGCGATTTTTCCTACCAGGATATGCTCGAGTCTGATGATCTAACTGAATTATATAATTTTAAACTTCTGGGTGAAGAAGAATACAAAGGCCGCCCTGCCTACAAACTGGAGGGGATTAAGGTTCCGGGTAAAGAAGTAAGTTATTACCGCAGAGTTGTCTGGATTGATAAAGAAAGATTTGTTGGATTAAAAGAAGAACTTTATGCGGAAAGCGGCAGGCTGTTAAAGGAAGCGGTTGTTTTAGAAGTAGATAAGATTGAAGGCCGCTGGTATCCAGTCCGGATGATTATGGAAAATAAGCTGCGCAAAAATACCAGCACAGAGTTTATTATTGAGAAAATAAATTTCAATCCGGAGCTGCCGGAGGATATTTTCACTTTAGAGAGGTTAAGATAAATTGACAAATATTTACTTAAAGGGGAGTGAGCTGTTAGGATGAAAAATTCAAATATTAGACAGGGTTTTTTAATAATCACAATTGTAATATTAACTGCATTAATTTCCTTTCCTGTAGCGGCGGAAATTGGTGGTGAAGCACGGTTAATCAGCAGCTTAAGTTATTCTGATTCTGAATTAGATAATAATCTGGCAGCAGAATTGGAACTGCAGTGGTATTTTCCTTATAACTTCCCTCTAAATATTCAAAATAGGGCAGTTATTACTTTGCAGGAAGGTCGGGAAGATAAATTTGACCTCTGGTTTAAAAAATTATATCTGGAAAAAGAGCTGGGGCCGTTTACAGCCTCTATTGGGAGACAGCCTATTTCCTGGGCCTATGGGGCCTTAATTAATCCGGTTGATTATACTCTGGGAGCAGAAAATTTAGAGCAGGAAAGTCGGGCCAAATATGTTGATGGAATAGAAATATATTATCCAATTAACTGGGGCTCAGGCTTAACTTTTGATGTTTCGAATCTGGAAAATCAAAAAGAGCATAAATGGGCCTTAAGAGGTCGGACCACGTTTAGAGGATATGATCTAACTGCCAGTTATGTGCGGACTCCTGTGTCTGGAAGTGCTGACTTTGAACGCTATGGACTGACAGCTAAAGGTGATTTAGGTCCGGTGGGAGTTTATGGAGCCTATGGACTCTGGCAGAAGGAAGAGATTGACTATGATATTTATCAGCTGGGTACGGATTACAGTTACAATTTTCTGGCCGGCAGCCAGCTTTATCTGCAGGGAGAGTATTTGAGATTAGAAGGAGTAAAAGGAGATATTACATCTTTTGATTTCTTTAATTTAGGAGCAGCGGCAGATACCGGAAGTAGTTCTAATCTGGAAAATAATTTAGATTTTTTCAATACAAATCTAAGTTATGAGATTGATGAGTTTTCTTCTATCGGAATTATGACAGTCAGTTATTTAGATGACGGCAGTACAGTTTTCATTCCCAATTATTCCTATACATTTGGAAGTAATCTGAAATTAGAACTGAGAGGAAGCATCGCCGCTGGCGCCGAAGAAGAGATGCTGGGTGGAGATACAAAGGGGCTGGAGATAACTCTAAGCTATGTTTTTTAACGTACACCTACCGTTTACTTGTCGAATTTTGTCGAAAAACAAAATTTAATTCAGATATTTTCAAGTTTTTTAACAAAAAGTTTTTAGACCTCTGTTAATTGTGTCAGATTTGTTTTATAATAAATTTAAGGAGATTATTTAATTGAAATTTTAGCTGCGGACTTTTGCTAAACTGCTTTATAAAACTCAGATGCAAATATGCGGCTTCAGAGGAGCTGATATAATGGATCAGCAAATAATCGATAAGCTAAATAATATCGCAAAAGAATATAAGTTTATTCAGGCTGTCTATCTTTTTGGCTCCCAGGCCCGTGATAAAGCTGATCAAAATAGTGATATAGATATTGCAGTTCTTTTAGAGGCTGATTATAGCGAAAAAAGTGGCGAAATTAAAATTAAATTATACGAGTAATTAATAAAAGAGGGACTTGATAATATTGATTTAGTTATTTTAAATCAGGATTCAGCTCTTTTAAAATATGAAGCTGTAAAGGAAAATCATCTGCTGTATAAAAAAGAAGGCTTTGATGCAGCCTCCTATCAATCGCTTGCCATCCGCAAATACCTTGATTTTGAGTACTATTTAAAGAAAAACCAGCAGAAGTTTAAGGAGCGAATTTTAAATGGTTAAAAGAGAGATAATTTTAGAAAGATCTCAAAAATGTAATGAATATCTTGAACAGCGATTATCTGGATTTAGATAGAGATGTGATTTTTAATTTATTAAAAAATAATTTAGCTGATATCGGGGGGATTTTAAAATCTTATTTAAAATTTGTTTGATTTGATAAAAATTAATTTCAGAATAAAAAATAAAGAGGTGAAGAAAAATGAAAAAACTTTATCGTTCCCGTGAACACAGAAAAATTGGTGGGGTCTGTGGTGGTATAGCAGAATATTTTGATTGGGATCCAACTCTGGTCCGGGTAGGAGCAGTTGTTTTGACTGTTCTCTGGGGAGCTGGTTTTTGGGCTTATATCATAGCCTGGGCCATCATTCCCGAGAGACCAGCCCATATCGATGTTGATTATGATGTCAGTTCTGAGCCGGTACAGGAAGATCAGCAAAAAGATCAGACGAATTCTGGCCAGGGTAAGAGCAATAATGATAATGGTGAGCAGCAAAAACATTATGATATTTAGCAATGAAAAAGCTCCAGCTTAGCGGCTGGAGTTTTCGATATTTTTGAGGTATTTTTCAATTTTTCTGATGTATTTTTTGTAACTCTCAATTGTTTTTTGGATGCTTTTGTAAACAATTTTATCATCTATTTCCTCATATTCATGAACCAGGCGGTTTCTCAATCCGGCTGAGGGAGCAATTTCTTCAGCAAATTTTTGATCCACTATCTGACAATCACTTAATTTAATAAAAGAAGTGAAATAATCTGCAGGAGGCTTATGGCCTGAATTAACT
>JAXKWB010000114.1:0-8226 GCA_036172385.1 Halanaerobiales bacterium
AATTAGATCTTCCATAACTCACCTCCAGCACTAACAGCTGTCATTAAAAAATTAATTGTCATTCTGTTTTTCATTTTCGTTTTCTGAAGCTTCAGAAATACTGGTTCTCATTTTGGTATCAGATTCTACATTTTTAAGTTTCATATAATCCATTACACCCATATTCCCTTTTTTTAGAGCTTCGGACATTGCAAGTGGTACTTCTGCTTCAGCTTCAACAACTTTAGCCCGCATTTCCTGAACTCTAGCTTTCATTTCCTGTTCTTCTGCTACAGCCATTGCTCTCCGTTCTTCAGCCTTAGCCTGAGCAATTTCTTTATCTGCTTCTGCCTGATCAGTCTGCAGCTGAGCCCCAATATTTTTACCAACATCAACATCCGCAATATCAATAGATAAAATTTCAAAAGCAGTCCCGGAGTCCAGCCCCTTGTCTAAAACTGTTTTAGAAATAGAATCAGGATTTTCCAGTACCTTTTTGTGTGATTCTGCAGAACCAACTGTAGTAACAATACCCTCGCCAACTCTTGCCAGTACAGTTTCTTCTCCTGCTCCTCCAACCAGACGCTCAATATTAGCTCTAACCGTAACCCTTGCAGTTGCCATAACCTGAATACCATCCATAGCTACCGCTGTAACAACTGGAGTCTGTATCACTTTTGGGTTAACACTCATTTTCACTGCTTCCAGGACATCTCTACCGGCTAAATCAATAGCAGCAGCTCTTTCGAAAGTCAGATCAATTTCTGCTCTTTGAGCCGCAATTAAGGCATCTACAACCCGGTCAACATTTCCTCCAGCCAGATAATGAGCTTCCAGTTGATCACTGCTTAAACCTTTACCTGCCTTATGAGATTTAATCATGGGACCTACAATTGAAGATGGTACTACTCTTCTTAAACGCATTCCGATAAGATTAAAAAACCCAACCTTCACTCCAGCAGCAGTTGCTGAAATCCACAATCCAAGTGGGATAAAGTAAAAAAACAAAATAAAGAATAATATTAAAGCAACTAAAATTAAAATTGAAAATATCTCCATTATTTATTCCTCCTCTGATATTTCTCGAACAACAATCCTGGAACCAGCTACTGCAATAACCTTAACTCTTTTCCCTTTTTCTATAAAACTACCTTCACTAACTGCATCGATTCTTTTACCATCAATTTTTATGGTACCGGCCGGCCGTAATTTGGATATCGTTTTTGCTTCACGATTTAAATAATCTTTTTTAGAAGTTGAAGAATAATAATTTTTAGAATCACTTTCTAAAGAAATGGACCTCCATAAATGACTGCTTCCAAATTTTCTGACCATAAATATTGCAATGACCAGAGTTATTAGGATTACTGCCAGCAGTACATTTATTGCAATCGAAGTATTTGGAAAAATAAAAAAGAGACTGATAAAAATTGCTGTAATCCCACTAATTCCGGCAATACCAAAGCCCGGGATTATAAACACTTCTGCCAGAATTAAAATTACTCCAATTATAAAAAGTACCACAATACCAGTTCCAATTGCACCTGTAAAAATATGACTGGCAAAAAAGATCAATAAAGAAATTATGCCAACTGTTCCTCCCAGAGCAAAACCTGGAGTCAGGGCTTCAAAAATTAGAGCTGAAAAAGCAATAATTAAAAGCAGTGAACTAAGATAGGGGCTGCTGACAATTCCCATTATCTTTTCTAAATTGCTCTTTTTAACCGTAATTATTTCATTTAGATTGATATTTCTGGCTGCTGCTACCTCCGCCAGAGAAGAAGCACTGTAATCTGCAATCTGATATTCCAGGGCTTCAGATCCTGTTAATGTTAGAAGTTTACCCTCTTCTATAATTCCTTCAATTTTTATTGAGGCATCAACCATTGCTTCTGCGATTCCTGGATTTTTACCCCTGGTTTCAGCTGTAGCTGCAAATTCTTTCCTTAAAGCAGAAATATATTTTTCTTCCTTCGGTCTGGTTTCTGCAGCACCAATACTGGCCGAGGGAGAAATATATAATTCATTTCCTGCCAGAGCAATTAAAGCTGCCGCTGACCAGGCTCTACCGCTAACAAAAGTAATTACTTCAACTTCTGACTCTAAAATTATATCTTTAATTTTTAGAGCTGGGTCAACATAGCCACCCAGGGAATTGATTTCTATAATTACGAGATCATATCCAGTTTGCTCAGCTTTAGTTAAATTATGATTAACAAAGGTATATTCTGCATTATTAATTTGACTATCCAACTGCAGGTGCATTACTTTTGCTTCAGCAGATTCTGGATTAGAAAAACTAAAAACCAATAAAAAAAGTAAAAAAATTAAAATTTTTCTCTTCATATTTAGACCTCCAGTTAAGAGGAATAAAGAAGGGGAATCCCCTCCTTTATAGATTTCTTAAAAGTTAATACTTAACTACTCAATTTTTCTTTGACTTTAGAACTAACCATAGAACCATCAGCACGACCCTTTATTTGGGGCATGATTTTTCCCATTACCTCTCCCATATCAGACATGTTTTCAGCTCCAGTTTCTTCTATTATCTGATCAACTAGTTCTTCAACTTCCGCTTCTGACATCTGTTCAGGTAGATATTCCTGCAAAATTTCAATTTCCTGATTCAACTTTCTCATTACATCTTCTTGGCCCGATTTTTCAAAATCAGGTAGAGAATCTTTAATCTGTTTCACCTGTCTGGCAATCACAGCTATCACCTGTTGATCATCGAGTTCTTCACCAGTTTCAATTTCTTTATTTTTAATTTCTGATCTGGTCATTCTAATTACAGCGAGACGCTCTTTATCTTTTTCTTTCATAGCTTTTTTCATGTCTTCCATTAATTGTTTTTTTAATTCACTCATTTTTACAACTCCAATCTTTTTAAACTAATTTTTAACCCGGCGGCCACTGCAGTTGTCTGCCACCCAAAAGATGAAAATGAATATGATAAACTGACTGACAACCATCATCACCACAGTTGCTGACCAGTCTGTAACCTGATTTAGCAATATCATACTCAGCTGCCATTTTTTTAGCTACCTGATATATATGTCCGATTAATTCATTATCTGCTGGCTGCAGATTATTTAAATCAGCAATATGTTTTTTAGGCACAATCAACAAATGTACAGGTGCCTGAGGATTAATATCCTCAAAAACAACAACCCGGTCATCCTGATAAACAAAATCTGTATCCGTCTCACCAGCTGATATCTTACAAAATAAACAATCTTCCAAGAAAATCCCTCCTTCAAAAAATTAAATAAAGTGATTTAAAGCCAAGATTAATTTTTTGCTCTGACTATTAACTATATTCTCTTAAAAGAAGAAAATTCCTGCTAATTTACAATTTTTCCTTTTAAATGATAGGGATCAACAGACTCTACCAGTTTAACATTAACCAGCTGATTTTTTAACTTATCTGAACCTGACAGCAGAACTTTAAGATAGTTATCAGTATAACCAGTTAACAAATCAGTTTTATGATCTCTAACCTCTTCTATCAAAACCTCTTTTTCATGTCCAATGAATTTTTTCTGGTAATCGAGCATCAGAGCTTCATTGACCAGGCGCAACTTTTTACTGTATTCTTTAACCAGGTTTCCATTCAGCTGCTCCATTTCTGCTGCCGGTGTACCCTCACGGGCTGAATAAGGAAAAACATGGACTTTTGCAAAGCCAATCTCTTTAACTACCTCTAATGTCTGCTCAAAAGTAGCTTCTGTTTCTCCTGGAAAACCAACAATTACATCTGTAGTAACTGCTAGATCAGGCATTTTGTCTCTTAATTTTGCCACAGTATTTTTGAATTCAGCTACAGAATAAGGTCGCTGCATAGCCTTCAATATCTGATCACTACCGCTCTGCAAAGGTAAATGTAAGTGAGGACAAAAAATGTCTTCTTCAGCAATCAATTTCAGCATCCCCTGATCAATTTCAGTACCTTCAATTGAACTCAGGCGTACTCTTTTTAACTCATCTATTCCAGTTAAACTCTGCATTAACTGGGTTAAAGCGCTACTATTTCCCTGTTCACTACCATAGGCTCCCAGATGGGTTCCGGTTAGAATAATTTCTTTAACTCCCTGCTGACTCAATCTCCTGACCTCATCAACTACATCTTTTTCTCTGCGGCTGCGAACCGGACCTCTGGCATAAGGGATGATGCAGTAACTGCAGAATTGATTACAGCCATCTTCAATTTTAACATTGGCTCTGGTAGTATTAGAAAGCCGCTTTATTTCTAAATCCTCATATTCACTTAATTGGCTGTAATCTTTAACGTCATTCTCGATGGAATTACCAGCCAGCATTTCTTCAGCCTTATTTAAAATTTCGGCCTTATTATTACTGCCCATAACAAAGTCAATTTCTTCTATTTCATTTACCTCATCCGGAAAAGCCTGAGTATAACAGCCAACAATTGCAACTATGCTCTCCGGTGAGCTCCTTTTAGCTCTGCGTGCAATCTGCCTTGTTTTACGTGCTGCTTCATTGGTTACCGTACAGCTGTTTACTATATAAATATCTGCTTTTTCGGAAAAATCAACAATCTGATAACCGTGGTCTATAAAAATATCAATTACAGCTTCAGTCTCGTACTGATTCACCTTACATCCTAAGGTATAAAAAGCTGCTTTTTTAATCATCCTAATCACCAAGTTCACCTTTCTCATATAAAATTGCTGTTAAAGCTGTAATTCCGGCAGTTTCTGTTCTTAAAATTCTGGGCCCAAGTGTAATGATTCGGGCATCAAGCTCTTTTTTGAAATTATTCACCTCTGCCTCAGAAAATCCACCTTCTGGACCTATAATTAATAAAATCCGGGCTTCAGCAGCAACATTATTTTCTTTAAAAAATTTTTTTATTGAGTATTCATTTTCATCTTCCCATAAAAGTAAGACATAATCAAATTCTTCTTTTAAATTTTTCAGATTATCACTGCTGTAAAAATCTTTAATTTCCGGAATAACTGCTCTTCCTGACTGCTTGGCAGCAGCTTCGGCAACTCTCTGCCAGCGATTCTGCTTTTTTCCCTTTTTTTTATGATCATACTTAACAATAGTTCTTTTGCTTTCTAAAGGAATCAAACCTGCAAAACCAATTTCGGTAGCTTTTTCGACTATTAAATCCATTTTACTTTTTTTGGGCAGCCCCTGAGCCAGCCAGACCTTTGTCTCTGCTTCAACCTTTGAGCTTTCTTTGCTTAAAATTTTTAATTCTGCACCTTGATCACCAAAACTTAATATTTCTGCTTCCAGATCAAAACCATCACCATCAGAAAGAATAACCCTGTCACCTATCTTTAGGCGCAGGGAATTTTTAAGATGGTTATAGTCATTTCCAGAAATAATCACACTTGCTTCAACTTCAGGACTCTGATCTATAAAAAATCTATGCATTATTTTCACTCCATTATTTAGAGTTGCTTCTTATTATTTTAATAATATCTGAATTATTATTTTGAATTCAAATATTAATTGCGTCTTTTATTTTTTTTAAAAAGCTTTTATGCTCTGGATTTATTTCTTCACCACTAATTTCTGCAAACTCTGCCAGCAGCTCCTTCTGTTTGTTATCAAGATCTTTAGGAATCATAACCTTGGCCTTAATATATTGATCTCCACGTCCATAACCGTTGAGATGAGATATACCCTTGTTCTTCAATCTAAAAGTTGTACCTGGCTGTGTGCCTTCTGGAATATCAAACTGAACCTTTCCCTCCAGGGTCGGTACTTTAATCTTATCACCTAATGTAGCCTGCACAAAACTAATTGGCACCTCACAGTAGACATCATCACCTTTGCGGTCAAATATTTCGTGATCCTGAACATCAATTACTATATATAAGTCTCCGGCTGGGCCACCTTTTTCGCCCGCCTGACCTTCTCCGGACATTCGGAGTCTGGTTCCAGTATCAACACCCGCCGGAATATTAACAGTTAATTTTCTCTGTTTTCTTACCTTTCCAGAGCCATTACACTTATGGCATGCTTCTTCTACAATTTTTCCATCTCCACCACATTTGGGACAGACTCGGCTCTGAGTAAACTGACCAAATGGAGTCTGCTGGCTGCTGCGCACCTGTCCCTGACCATTACATTCAGGGCATGTTTTTACATCAGTTCCCGGTTCAGCCCCGCTGCCATCACAGCGATCACATTCTTCTTGCCTGGGAATTCTAATTTCTTTTTTGCCACCAAAAGCAGCTTCCTCAAAAGAAATCTCCAATCTGTACTGAAGATCGGCTCCACGGCGGGGCCCACTTCTTCTGCGGCCGCCCATTCCACCGCCAAAACCAAACATATTAAATAAATCATCAAGACCACCAAAGCCACCCTGAGCAAAATCATCAAAGTTGAAGTCCTGATCATTTATACCTGAATGTCCATACTGATCATAACGTGCTCTTTTATCCGGATCACTTAGAATCTCATAAGCCTCAGAAATTTCTTTGAATTTCTCTGATGTATCTTCATCCTGATTCATATCAGGATGATATTTTTTGGCAAGCTTACGATAAGCCCGCTTAATTTCTTTTTGATCGGCATCCCGGTCAACACCGAGCAGTTCATAATAATCTTTTTTTGCCATCTTAAAATCACCTCTCTAAAAAAGAAAGAGAAAACAGTTTTAGGGAGAGTCAAACTCTCCCTAAACTGATCTATTCTTTTTCTTATTTATTAGTTAATTGCTGCTTTATTTTTCTTCGTCTTCGTCATCTACTTCTTCAAAGTCTACATCAACTGTATCATCATCTGCATTAGTCTGACCTGCTCCGGCTCCCGGCTGTGGACCTGCCTGTCCTGCTCCGGCTCCGGCTCCTGGCTGTGCTCCAGCACCAGGCTGAGCTCCTTCAGCTTGAGAATACAATTCGGAACTTAACTCTGTTAATTCATCAGTTAAAGCTTCCATTTTCTCTTTGATTTCTTCGGTTTCAGCATCTTCATCTTTCAAGACTTCTTTTAACTCTTCTTTAGCTGCTTCAACCTTATCTTTAATTGCAGAATCAACTTTTTCTCCTGCTTCCTCTAGAGTTTTCTCTGTTTGATGTACTAAAGCATCTGCCTCATTACGAGTTTCAATTTTTTCTACCCGCTTTTTATCTTCTTCAGCATGTTCTTCAGCATCTTTTACCATTTCTTCTATTTCTTCATCAGATAAACCACTTGTAGATTTGATAGTGATCTTCTGCTCATTACCTGTACCCTTGTCTTTAGCAGATACATGAACAATACCATTTTTATCAATATCAAATTCTACTTCAATCTGAGGTACTCCACGTGGTGCAGGTGGAATATCAGTTAATTGGAAACGGCCCAGTGTTTTATTATGCTGTGCCAATTCTCTTTCACCCTGCAGTACATGGATATCTACACTGGTCTGATTGTCAGTAGCAGTAGAGAATATTTTACTTTTTGAAGTAGGTATTGTTGTATTTCTGTCAATTAATTTAGTGAACTTACCACCAAGTGTTTCAATACCTAAAGATAATGGTGTAACATCAAGTAGTACAACATCATCTACATCTCCAGCTAAAACACCAGCCTGAATTGCAGCACCAACTGCTACAACTTCATCAGGATTAATACCTTTATGTGCATCTTTCCCGATCAAGTTTTTAACTGCTTCCTGTACAGCAGGAATTCTGGTAGATCCACCAACAAGAATAACTTCATCTATATCTGATTTATCCATCCCGGCATCTGCAAGAGCTTTGCGGGCTGGTTCCATTGTCTGTTCAATTAAATCAGTGATTAGACTTTTAAACTTAGCTCTTGTTAAATCAATATCTAAGTGCTCAGGACCTTCATCAGTTTGAGTAATAAAAGGCAAATTAATATTTGTCTGCTTAACACTGGAAAGTTCTATCTTAGCCTTCTCAGCAGCATCCTTTAAGCGCTGAAGTGCCATTTTATCTTTCTTTAAATCAATTCCAGTTCTATTTTTAAATTCTTCTGCTAAATGGTCAATAATCCTCTGATCAAAATCATCCCCACCAAGATGATTGTTACCATTAGTTGCGATAACTTCGAAGACTCCATCTCCAATATCAAGAATGGAAACATCAAAGGTACCTCCACCGAGGTCATAAACTAAAATAGTTTCTTCCCCTTTATCATCAAGACCATAAGCTAAAGAAGCAGCTGTTGGCTCATTGATAATTCTTTCTACTTTTAAACCTGCAATTTTACCGGCATCTTTTGTTGCCTGACGCTGAGCATCACTGAAGTATGCAG
>JAXKWB010000115.1:0-6201 GCA_036172385.1 Halanaerobiales bacterium
AATGTATTCCTTGCCTTTATATTTCACTTTAACAGCATAAACACCTTCAGGTGGTAGGGCATAATTTGTTTCTAAATTTAAATTGGCTGTTGGGAAACCCAACTTTCTACCCCGTTTTTTACCATGAATTACTTCACCACATAGCTGATATGGTCTTCCCAGTAGTTTCTCAGCCATCTTAATTTTCCCTTTTTTGAGCAGAGTTCTAATTCTGGTGCTTGAAATTCTATCATCACTGGCATGAAGTTGAGAAATAATTTTCGCCCTGTAATTATGCAATTTTCCCATCTCTTTTAAAATTTCAACATTACCTTCATTTTTATAAGCAAAGCGAAAATCATCACCTACAACTATAGTTTTCACCTTAATCTTATCCAGAAGAATTTCCCTAATGAATTCTTCCGGTTTAAGTTGAGCAAATTCCTGATTGAATTCCTGCTCAAAATAATAATCTACTCCCATATCTTCCAGAATAGATATTTTCTGGCGGCGGGAAACCACAGAGGGTGGAGGAGTTCTCCCTGCAATTATTTCCAGGGGATGAGGATGGAAAGATAAAACTGCAGCAGGATAATTCATTTTTCGGGCTTCTTTAATTGCCTGATTTATTATCAACTGATGACCTTTATGCAAACCATCAAAAGCTCCAATAGCTAGACAGGTATTACTGCCATTAAATTTATTATATTCTTTACTTGTTATAACCTGCATATAATTTCCTCCAAAACTAAATAAAAACTTTAAGTGGTTGATAGATATGATAATCATCTTCTACCAGATGCTGACTTATTGCTATAAATTTACCTGATTCAGAAAAAAGAAGAAAATAATCTCCAACATCCAGCTCGATATCTGTTTCAACAAAATTATCTTCAATTAAATAATTTCCATTTTCCGCACGTTGATATTCTTCATCTTTAATGGTGTAATGTGGAAAATCAAGAGGATCATAGGGAGTCTGCAATAGATTCTTACCCTCTGCTTCAATTTCTTCATAACTTACTGAGTCTTCTAATTTAAATGGACCAGATTTAGTTCGAAGTAAAAAAGTCATTACTCCATTGGTATTTAACTTTTCAGCTATGTCTCTGACCAGCGATCGGATATAAGTTCCCCGGGAAACCTCGGCTTTAAACCTAATTATCGGCAAATCAATTTCAAGCAGCTGGACCTCAAAAACTTCAACTTCTCTACTTTCTCTTTCCACTACAATTCCTCGCCGTGCTAATTGATATAAGCGTTTTCCCTGATAATGAAGAGCCGAATACATTGGTGGAACCTGCTCCTGTTTTCCCTTAAAACTTAAAACCACAGCTTCCACTTCAGTTTGAGAAAGCTGATTCCAATTTAAATCCTCTCTGATAACCTCACCCTCTAAATCAAGAGTATCAGTCCTGACACCAAGTTTCATTTCACAAATATATTCTTTGCGGCTGTCATCTAAAAAAGGAATAGTTTTTGTAGCCTTGCCAAAACAGACACCAAGAACACCAGCTGCAGCGGGATCCAGAGTGCCTGTATGACCGGCTTTTTTTTCATCCAGAAGCCAGCGTAATTTTTTTATTAAAGCAAAAGAAGAGATTCCGGGTGGTTTTAAAATATTTGCAGTTCCATCAAACATATTTTTTCGCTGCTTCCACCACATAATCTATTGCTTCCTGTAAAGTTTTCTCTACTGTTGCTCCAGAAGCTCTGGGATGACCACCGCCGTCAAATTCTGCAGCCAGTTTATTTACTTCTGCATAAAAATTAGAACGAAAACTAACTTTGATTTCCTTTTCTTCTTCCTCAGTGAACAGAATACCGATTTCCACATCTTCAATATCTCTAGCCAGACCAACCAGACCTTCAGTGTAATCTGTTTCTGCTTCGTGCATCATCTGCCGACTGACATAAAGCCAGGCAATTTTGCCATTTTCACTTTTTTCTAGAGTGGCCAGAGCCATGCCTTTTAAGATTAGGGCTTGATAACTTAAGCTGCCAAAGACTTTTTTGTTAATTTTATAAATATTAACCCCGAAATCCATCAGATCAGCAAGGATTCTCAGGACTCTAGAAGTAGTATTTTCATAACGCAGGGCTCCGGTATCAGTAATAATTGCTGTTGCAAGTGGTTCAGCAACTGCAGGTGGTAGTTTTTTCTCAAGCATTTCTACAGCAAAATTATAAATAATTTCGCCCACTGCTGCTCGGTCAGACTGGACAAGATTTATTTTACCAAATTGGGTGTTATCAGCATGATGATCAATATTAATTATAAATTGAGCAGAATTTATAATTTTTTGATCCAGATCTACTCTTTCTAGTGTACCTGAGTCCAGACAGATTAAAATATAATTTTCAAGCTTAAGTTCCTTTTTTAATTTTTCTGCATCAGTATAAAATATCTCTTCTTTAACCTCCAGAAAAGAAAAAGGAGCCAGAGTATCACGATTAAGATAAGCTCTGACTTTTTTGTTTTTCTCTGATAACAGGCGGGTTAAAGCAGTTACTGATCCAATACTATCTCCATCGGCACCTACATGACCGACAATTAAAAAATTATCATTTTCTTCTATAATCTCAATAATTTCTTTAATTTTTTTCTGCATCAGAGTCAGACTCCTTTATCTCTCCTGTTTCCTTGAGATCTTTTATAATTTCAGAAATATGAACTCCATTTTCTATTGAATCATCATAGCGGAAAATAATCTCCGGTGTATGGTGAATTTTAACTCTTTCTCCAACAAGTTTGCGGACAAACCCCTGGGCCTGCTGCAGACCGGCCAGAGTTTCTTCTTTTTCTTTATTGCTGCCATAAACACTAATAAAAACCTTAGCGTGCCTCAAGTCACCACTAACTACAACATCAGTGACAGAGACAAAGCCAATTCTTGGATCTTTCATTTCTCTTAAAACAATCTGACTTATTTCTTCTTTCAACAATTCTCCAACTCGTACTGCACGTTTGTTCTTCATTTTACCTCACCTCTATAAGGTTCTTTTGATCTCCTTATAAGTATAGAATTCAATGATATCGCCAACCTTGATATCATTATAATTTTCAATTCCGATTCCACATTCATAACCAGACTTTACTTCTCTAACATCATTTTCAAATCTTTTGAGTGAAGAAATTGTTCCTTCATGAATCACTACCCCATCTCTTATTAAGCGAGCATCATAATTACGATTTACATGACCATCAGTAATATAGGCACCAGCAATGATACCTACATCAGGAACCTTAAAGGTGTCTCTCACTTCCGCTCTACCAGTAATCTCTTCTTTGAGTTCTGGATCAAGTAGGCCGGCCATGGCATCTTTAATATCTTCTAGAGCCTTATAAATTACTCTATAAGTTCTAACATCTACCTTTTCTTTTTCTGCTGCTTTCAGGGCGTTATTATCAGGTCTAACATTAAATCCAATAATAATAGCATTAGAAGCACTTGCCAGATTAACATCTGTTTCATTTACTCCACCTACACCGGTGTGAATAACATTAACAGTTACCTCTTCTGTACCTAATCTTTCTAAAGAAGCTCTTAATGCTTCTATTGAACCCTGAACATCAGCTTTTATAATTATATTTAATTCTTTAACTTCACCTTCCTGAATCTGCTTATAAAGGTCATCCAAAGAAACCTTAGCATCAGATTTCAGTTCAGATTGTCTTTTTTCATCCTGTCTATCAGAAGCTACATCTCTAGCCTGGCGTTCGTTTTCTAGAACCTGAACAAAGTCACCTGCTGCAGGAACCTCATTAAATCCAAGGACCTCAACAGCTGCCGATGGTCCAGCTACATCCAGCGAATCACCAAATTCATTAAACATCGCTCTAACTCGACCTGATGTTAAACCAGCTAAAATAGGATCTCCTACTTCCAGGGTACCATTTTTAACTAATACAGTAGCTACCGGACCACGCCCTTTATCCAGTTCTGCTTCAATAACAATACCTTCTGCTAATCTGTTAGGATTTGCTTTTAGTTCTTCCATTTCCGAAACCAGGATAATCATCTCTAACAGCTCATCAATGTTCTGCTGCTGTAAAGCAGAAACATTAACACAAATTGTATTTCCACCCCAGTCTTCAGGAACTAAACCATACTCAGTTAATTCCTGTTTAACTCTATCAGGCTGTGCATTGGCTTTATCAATCTTATTAATTGCAACAATAATTGGAATACCGGCAGCTTTAGCATGGTTAATTGCTTCTTCTGTCTGAGGCATAATACCATCATCTGCAGCAACTACTAAAATTGCAATATCAGTTAACTGAGCACCACGTGCTCTCATAGCTGTAAACGCCTCATGGCCCGGGGTATCAATAAAAGTAATTTTTTTATTGTCTACCTCCGCCTGATAAGCACCAATATGCTGAGTTATTCCACCTGCTTCACTACCAGCAACTCTACTTTCTCTAATTGAATCAAGGAGAGTAGTTTTACCATGGTCAACATGACCCATTACTGTTACTATTGGTGGACGAGTTTCTAAATCTTCTGCTTTATCTTCAATTTCTGGTCCAACTCTTAAGGAAACTTTTTCTTCCTCTTCAGATTTGAATTTGATTTTTATTCCCAGCTCTTCAGACAGCAATTCCAGTGTATCTTCATCCAGACTCTGATTTACATTGGCCATAACTCCCATATTCATTAATTCAACTATTAAATTATTAGGAGCTTCACCGATTTCCTCAGCAAATTCTTTGACAGTAATCGGAGTTTCTATTTCTACTGCTTCTTGGTCTGCTGCTTCATCAGCTTCATTTTCTGCTTCAGTATTAATCTCTGCATCTTCATTTTCTACTTTGTTTTTGGGAGCAGTTTTCGCTTTAACTCCTTTATTTTCCTGTTGACTGTCTTCAGCGTACATATCCTTTACAAGTTCTGCTGTTTCGTCTGTTATTGTACTCATATGACTTGATACCTCAATATCAAGATCATTTAATATTTCAATTACTTCTTTACTATCCATATCCAGCTCATGAGCCAGATTATATACTCTAATTTTTGCCATACTTGCACCTCCAAAATATTCTACTGTTAGTTAACCATGTTTAATCTCCTCCGAAATTTGTTCATAAATTTCATCAGAAATCTCGATCTTTAATGCTTTTTTTAGTGAATTTTTTTCAACTGCTTTATCCAGACAATCCAAATTAGGACAGAGATAAGCACCACGCCCAGGTGTTCTACCTCCTGGATCAACCAAAATATCACCCTTATTATTTACCACTCTTAAAAGTTCAATCTTATCTCTTCTGGCACCACAACCTACACATTTTCTAATAGGACTTCTGCTCTGCAATCTCAATCCTCCTCAAGATTTTTTTGATTAATTCATATTTATTACTATTATAAAAATTTAATCAAGCTTTTCAGTCTCTTCGGCATCTTTTTTTAAATCTTCTACATCATCAGCCATATTATCAATTAAATTATCATTAGCTTTTTCAACCGTTTTTTCTTGATCTTCCTTCTCAAAATTACTTTCATCTGCTTCTTCAACAGATGTTTTTGTGTTTGCTAATTCAGATTCATTTTCCTCAAATTGATCCAAACTCTCAGCAAGCTCAGAAGCACTTTCTTTAATCTCTTCCATATTTTCAGGTTTTTCTTCAATTTCAGATTCCTTTTTAATATCTACTTTCCAGCCAGTTAATTTTGCAGCAAGTCTGGCATTTTGTCCCTCTTTACCAATCGCCAGTGAAAGCTGAAAATCTGGAACTACCACCTGGGCAATTTTATCAGATTTATTAATCCTTACATTAACAACTTCAGCCGGATTTAAAGCATTTGCAACAAATACTTCTGGATCTTCATCCCATTTTACAATATCAATTTTTTCATTATTTAACTGTTCAACAACTGCCTGAACTCTCATCCCTTTGGGACCAACACAGGCACCAACTGGATCAACCTGACTGTCAGAACTACTTACAGCCATTTTTGAACGCTGACCCGCTTCTCTGGCCACTGCCTTGATTTCTACAAGACCCTGAAATATTTCTGGAACTTCAATTTCAAAAAGTCTTTTCAAAAGACCCGGGTGAGTTCTGGAAACTAAAATCCGGGGACCTTTATTGGTTGTGCTAACTTCCACCACATAAAGTTTAATTCTTTCCCCGATTTCATATCTTTCGCCAGCAATCTGTTCAGAAGGTGGTAATAACGCTTCTGTTTTCCCCATATCTATTAAAATATTATCATTATG
>JAXKWB010000116.1:0-5170 GCA_036172385.1 Halanaerobiales bacterium
CCTGCCAGCTGGGAAAAATAATTGACAGACCAGGGATCCCGTTTAGCTTCCAGCTCTAAACTTAAATTCTTATTTGTTAAAGCATAGCCCAGCCTTAAACCAGGAATCGCAAAAAGTTTGGTCAGAGATTTTAAAATCACTAAATTATCATAACTGTTCAGAAATTTAATCGCAGAATATTTATCTGGCTCAGTTAAAAAATCAATAAAGGCCTCATCTAAAACTACAATTACATTTTCTGCTGCTGCTTTTTGAATCACTGCTTCCAGTTTTTCTGCTTTGATTAAGTGAGCAGTTGGATTGTTGGGATTACAAATAAAAAGTAAATCGATTTTACTATTGATATCTGCTTTCAAGTTTTCTAAATCAGGAACAAAATCAGCTGAGCTTCTTAATTGAAAATGTTTAATTTTTGCTCCAACTGACTCTGCAGCCAGTTCATATTCCGAAAATGTTGGATCAATTACCATAACCTGCTCCGGCTTTAGAACTTTATTCAGCTGGTAGATCATTTCTGCTGCCCCATTGGCAACAGCTACCTGTCCCGGCTCAAGTCCATGTTTTTCTGCTATCAACCTTTTTACAGTTTTTGAATTAATCTCGGGATAATTATCTATTTTGCTTACATTGGCCCTGATTGCTTCTTTAATTAAAGTTGGAGGACCCAGAAAATTTATATTAGCACTGAAGTCAATAATCTGATCCTGTTTTAAATTGTTTTTTTGAGCTGCTTCGATTAATTTTCCTCCATGTTGATGCTCCAAACTGATCTCTCCTCTCTATTCCACCCGAAATTATTTTAACCCTCTTTAAATATTCAAGTCCTGTTTCTGATTTAATTTTTTTTAGCAAATCTTGTGCTGCAAAATCTCTGGAAACTAAAATCCCAGTCATGGTACCACTGTGAGCAATATTAACTCCATAAATTTGCTTCTGTCCCTCAACTATTTCCAACAATCTATTCAGATTTTCTTTGTAAAGTATTCTCTGATGAGCCAGACTGCTGATGATTGTACCTCTTCCCAGCAGCTGATAATTTTTGTTTTTTAGCCCTTTTTTAATTAATTGAAGAGATTTTTTTGTGTTTTTTTCTTTGCTTTTATTTAAAGCTGCCAGTTTTTCTGACTGATTAAATTTTAAAGAATCTACAGTTCCTTTTTCTTTCAGAAGCAGAATATCCAGCTCAGGTGCCTCTGCAATAAAATAATTTTGTTTACCTTGTAAATGATCAAAAAACCTTATTCCATTCAGAAAAACACCATCAGTTGGCTCCAGCTTCAGGCAGATCTTTTTTAAGAGTTTAAAATCAACTTTATTTTTCAACAGCATCATTACTGCGGCTAAAGCAGCACTTATATCTGCTGTCGAAGAAGCCATTCCAATTCCGGTTATTAATTGAGAATTTATATTAATATTAATACTTTTTTCCTTAAAACTATAATGATCCAATAATTTTTTAACAGCAAATTCTGTTTTAAAAGTACTTTCGGTGCTGGAGTTGTTTTTATTGATAATCACTCTTTTTTTACCAGCTGTAAAATTAGCACTTACCTGACTATATAAATTTATCGGACAGGAAATCAAGAAATTTTGATGATCTATACTGCCCTGCAGTAGTTCTCCACAGCTGCCCGGAACTCTAATATTAATCTGCTGCAAAATTATTTCTCCCTTCTTAATTCAAATTAATAATCTAAAAAACTATAGTTAAAACATCTGTCTGCTGGTAGTTTTGAGATTTCTAATTCGTAAAGTTTTTAAATTAAAGCAAAGATAGCTGCAGCTGATATAAAAAATAAACCTACTGTAAAATAAATTAACATATTTAACTTTAAAATATCAGCAAGCTCAAATTTTTTGTTTTGCTGCCCAATATAGGCTCTAAAACTCTTTTGACCGTGATAATGATTAATTCCACCAAAACGGAGAGAAAGAGCACCTGCTGCCGCTGCTTCCGGATAACCCGCATTGGGGCTGGGATGTTTTTGAGCATCACTAAAAACTGTTTTTAACGCTCCTCTAAAATCATAGTGGAGCAAAAGCGCGGCTGCAGTCATTAAAATTGATGTCAGCCGGGCTGGAATATAATTAAAAAAATCGTCAGTTCTGGCTGCAGTAAAACCAAAATTAATATACCTATCATTTTTATAGCCCAGCATCGAATCCATAGTGTTTACAGCTTTATAAGTTACTGCAAGCGGCAATCCACCTATCAAATAATAAAAGGCGGGTGCCAAAATTCCATCCGAAGTATTTTCAGCCAGAGTTTCTAAAACAGCCCGAATCACTTCCTGCTTACTGCTCTGACTGCAGTCTCTGCCAACAATTTGATTTACTTTTTTTCGAGCCATTTTTAAATCACGAGCTTTTAAAGCAGAGTAAACTTCCTGACCAGCATCAATCAGTCCTTTAAGGGCTAGAGTTAAACTCAGCAGAAATATTTCCAGCAGTAAAGCAAAATAATTATTTAACTGTCCTGACAGAACAACTACCAGATAGCTGAGATAATAACTTAATCCCAGGACAATAACTACTAAAATTGCACCCTTGATTTTTGCTCTCTGGGGACTATCTTCATTTTTCAATAAATATTTTTCCAGAGTGCTGATTAGCCTTCCAATGAGTACAACTGGATGTGGAATCCAGTCCGGATCAGAAATTATTAAGTCAACAATTAAAGCAATAATTAAAATTATTAAAACTTCCAACTTAAACACCACTCTTTTGATAGGCTAAAGCTTTTAGTAAAAAATTATTTGCCATTTCTGGATTGGAAGCAAAATGAAGATGAACATAAGATGCAAGAATATTTTCCAGAGTACTGTATCCTTCTCTGATTTTGCGATAACTATACTTTCTTTTTACATTCGCCTCAATTTTAATGATTTTGGAATAATGAAAAACATGGCCTCTTGCTTTTTCTCCCTTATTTAATAATAAATTATCAGCTGAGGCTTCAATCTCCCGATATCCCATTTCCTGTAGTTTTGAAGTCATCTCTATCTCAGCTGGAATTAAATCCAGCATCTGATATATATTTCCCTCAAAATCTTTTACCTGACTGCTGAGATACATTAAACCTCCACATTCTGCATAAATAGGAAGTCCCCCACTTATCTTTTCTTTTAAATCATTTTTAAACTCCTTATTTAAAGCTAATTCTTCCAGAAAACTCTCGGGAAAACCACCTCCAAAATAGGCTGCATCCACCTCTGGCAGCTGACTATCATTTAGAGGACTAATTTCAATAATTTCTGCTCCTGCTGCTTTTAAAAGCTCAAGATTTGCCTGATAATAAAAATTGAAAGACTGGTCAAGAGCAACTGCAATCTTTACTTTCGCTTTTTTAATTTTATTTTTAAAGCCAGAACTAAAATCAGCAGCTGAATCGATCTCTACTAAATCATCTGATTCAGAAATTTCTATTATCCCCTCTAGATCAATATATTCTTCCATCAATTCGGTCAATTTTTGAATGTAAATTTCAAGTTCCCGGCTTTCAGAAACCGGGACCAGACCTAAATGCCTTTCCGGCAGCTCCAGATCCTGATTTTTGGGAAGATAACCTAATATTTTTAAATCACTCATCTTAGCCTCAACTGCTTCTTTTAAGAGTTTAAAATGATGAGGACTGCTGACATTATTAATTATAACACCTTTAAGATTTAAATCAGGATCATAATTTTTGTAGCCATAAACTACTGCAGCTGCACTCTGAGCAACTTTACGGGCATCAATAACTAAAATCACAGGTGCTTTTATAGTCTTAGCTATTTCGGCTGTACTGCTGACAGAATCTTTTCCCTTTCCATCAAAAAGCCCCATTACACCTTCTACTAAAGAGATATCAGCCTGCTGGCTGTTTTGTAAAAAGGTCCTTCTGACTCCAGCAGCACCCAGAAAATAGCTGTCCAGATTATAAGAATTCCTACCACAAATTAAAGTGTGAAACCCGGGATCTATATAGTCAGGACCCACTTTAAATGGCTGAACCTTAAGTCCCCGCTTTTTAAGTGCTGCCATCAAACCTAAGGCAAGAGTAGTTTTCCCAACCCCACTGCGGCTGCCGGCAATAACTATTTTTTTATTCATCAGTAACTTCCTCCTCAAAAACTGAAAGAGTAATTCCCTCATATTTTTTCTTGTCTGCTATTAATTTCCCGGCACCTGAGGCCAGAACTGCAGCTGGCGATGCTGCTGCAGCCACTCCGGTTATTTTTTTTACAAAATCAGATTTTTTTATATCTAGCCCAGTTTCTACTTCTTTTATTTTTTCTCTCTCAATAATTTCCAGAGGCCAGTTATTTTCTGCTGCCAGTTCTAAAATTCCTGCTTCTTCTTTCTTTAAATCAATAGTTGCTATTTTTTTAATACTTGCTGACAGTAAATTCAATTCTGTTAAAAGACTCTTTAAGGCCTTCCTGATATCTGCAGCAGCGGTATTTTTTCTGCAGCCAATTCCAAGCACAATGTTTCGGGGAATTAACTGCAGTTGATTTTCCTCTAGTTTAAACTTTTGATTAGAAATTATGATCTCAAAAGCCTCACTGCTCCTGAGTTCTTGCAGCTGTTTCAGAGAATATATTTTAATATTATTATCTGCTTTAATCTCAATTTTATAATCACTAAAAATATGTAGTTCGCTTCCAAATAGAAGCGCTCCATTTGCTTTTTTTAATCTAGCAAAAGGTTTTATTTTACAGTCCAATCTCTGAGCTAAGAGATCCACAGCCAGCTTATTATTACAATCTGTCGCGGTGGTAATTACCGGTCTGGCCTTTAAAAAATCTGCTATCTCTGCTGTCAGCTGATTGGCTCCTCCTAAATGACCGGAGAGAGTACTAATAACATTTTGCGCTGTATCATCGATTGTCAGTACAGCCGGATCAGATTTTTTACTTTCCAGTAAAGGAGCAATGATTCGAACAACTATTCCCAGAGCCATAATAAAGATTAAAGCATCATATTCTTTAAAAATTTTACCCACTAAACTGCTCAAAGAGCTAAAAGTCTGGTAACTTTCATTTTCTTTATCCAGTTTTGTCGGTAGATATAAATCAAGGTGCCTGTATTCTTCATTTAACTTTAGAGCAAGCTCTTTTGCAGCCGGAGTCAGAACTATCACTGCCGCATTTTTTTCTTTAAGCATAATCACACCTCTGCTTTATAA
>JAXKWB010000117.1:0-22000 GCA_036172385.1 Halanaerobiales bacterium
GGGTTACTGGTTGGTCCAATTTATTAAGCAAAGACAATAGTTCATCAAACTCAGCCTCATTTTTTTCCAGTTCCAGCTGAACCAGATTCCCGAAGGCTACTTTTTCGCCATGTAAAAGATCATGTGTTTCGGGAAGAACCGTTAAACCATTGTGCACAGCATGGGCTCCAGCAATCCGGCAGTTATCACCACCAATTCCACCTACCATTCCTCCCAGAGCAATTATACTATCAACAGTTTTTTCGACTGCTTTAGTAGCTTTTTTGTTTTCCAGATCAGCTGCTGCCTGAACTCCAAATTCAAATAAAATATCCTTACATTCTTCAGCAACTTTTAAAGCCGCTCTGGTGGGAGCATTTTTCTCTTTATTGGCAGCAGAAGCTCGCGCTTCATAAAATTTAACCACTGTATCTGCAATTCCAGCTTTAAAATAATTCAAAGGAGAAGCAGCAATAATTTCAGTATCTACCAGTACTAAAACAGGACTATATTGAAAAATAATGTATTCCTCAAAAGTTCCCTGCTGATCATAAAATACAGACAGCGGAGTCCAGGCAGCACAGTTTGAGGCAATGGTTGGAATTGTTATTAGTTTGCGATCAGCATAAGCTGCCGCTGCTTTTGCTGTATCAATTGCTTTCCCACCACCGATACCTATAATTAAATCAAAATTATCCTTTTCAAGTAGAGCAGCTATTCTGTGAGCTTCCTTTTTTGTCACCTCACCTCCAAAAACTTCTTCTCTAAATTCAATCTCACTTCCTTTTAAACTCTTATGCAGTTTTTCTCTAGCCACCTCTAATGTTGTCTCATCTCCGACAAGTAAAGCTTTTTTTCCCAGAGGTGCAATATGTTGACCTGCTTCTGCTAAAATATTTTTTTCCTGCATGTATCTATTTGGAGAACCCATTACTAAATGCATATCTCTAAACACTTCCTTTTCTTTTTAATTTAAATTAAATATTTCTTTCTTTTGCCTTTTGCGGCAGTTTTTCCAACCTCTTTAAAGCTTCTTTTATAGTTTCTTCTTTTTTAGCAAAATGAAAACGTATTAAATGATTAACATCTTCTTTAAAGAAACTGGATCCCGGTACTGCTGCAACTCCAATTTCTTTGATCATCCACTCACAGAATTCAAGATCATTCTCAAAATTGAATTCACTGATATCAACCATGATATAATATGCTCCCTGAGGTTTAGTATATTTAAGTCCGATCTCATCCAAGCCTGACAGGAAAAGGTCTCTTTTTTCCTCATATCTCTTTTCCAATTCCTGATAATACTGCTCCTCAAAATTAAGTGCTGTGACAGCTGCTTCCTGGAGTGGGGCTGCAGCACCAACGGTTAAAAAGTCATGGATCTGTCTGGCACCATTAATTATTCCAGCTGGAGCTATTAAATAACCAAGTCTCCAGCCGGTTATAGAATAGGTCTTAGATAGTGAACTGCAGGAAATTGTTCTTTTAAACATTCCCGGCAGTGAAGCAAAATATGTGTGCTGATAGGGTGGATAAACAATGTGTTCATACACCTCATCAGTGATCACAAAAGCATCATATTTTTCTACCAGTTCAGCAATTGTTTCTAACTCTGAGCGGCTGAAGACCTTTCCACTTGGATTAGAAGGATTACAGAGGATTAGAGCTTTAACTCCCTGTTTTAAAGCCTGCTCTAATTCTGCCGGATCAAAATTAAACTCAGGTGGCTGTAAATTGACATAAATAGGTTCTGCTCCTGAAAGGATAGCATCTGCAGCATAATTTTCATAAAAAGGAGAAAAAACAACTACTTTATCTCCAGGACTGCAGACTGTCATCATTGCCACCATCATCGCTTCTGTACTACCACAGGTTACAACTACTTCTTTTTCGGAGTCAATCTCTAAACCCATAAATTTAGACTGTTTTTTGGCTAAGGCTTCTCTAAAATTTGCTGCGCCCCAGGTAACCGCATACTGATGAACACTTCCTGCTGCGACTTCTTTTAATGATTCTTTTAGTTCAGCTGGCGGGTCAAAATCAGGAAAGCCCTGGGACAAATTTATTGCATTATATTTATTGGCTATTCGGGTCATTCTTCTAATAACTGAATCACTAAAGCTATTTATCTTTGAATTTAATTCTGGCATAATTGCAGCTCCTTAATTCTAGTTCATTTTAATTTGAGTTGTTCACTTAATTTGTTGTTTATAATTTTATTTGTTGTTTATAATTTCAAGCCTAAAAGGCAGGTATTACAGAACCATTAAATTCCTCGTTAATAAAATTCCTCACTGTTTCAGACTGATAGGCAGCTATGAATTTTTCAATTAAGGGATCATTTTTATCTTCAGGTCTTACTGCCACTATGCAGACATAGGGTGAATCTTCATCTTCAATATAGATCGAATCTTCTCTGGGGTTCATGCCTAATTCCAGTGCATAATTGGAGTTAACTGCCGCTGCTGCTACATCGGGTATTACTCTCGCTGTTTGTGCAGCCTCACCCTCATGGAATTCCAGATTTTTAGGATTAGACGTAATATCCATAATAGTAGCCGATATTCCTGCTGACTCATCTAATTCGATTAATCCTGCTTTTTCAAATAATAGTAAGGCTCTACCGCCATTAGTTGGATCATTGGGAATTGCTATTGTAGAATCAGCCGGTAAATCACTCAATAATTCGTATTTATCAGAATAAATTGCAATTGGGATGATAATAGTTTTGGCGACTGAAACTAAATCTAAATCACGATCTGATGTAAAGCGTTCAAAATAAGGAACATGCTGAAATGTATTTGCATCTAAACTGCCATCTTCAAGTGCTAAATTAGGAGTTACATAATCACTAAATTCAACAATTTCCAGTTCGACACCATCTTCTGCTAAAACGGGTTTTACAGCCTCCAGAATCTGAGCAAACGGGCCAGCAGTTGCCCCAACTTTTAAAACTGGATCTGCCGCCACAACTGTATTTGCTGCTAAAAACAAGTATAAAGTCACTGCTAAAACTACTCCACTGCTAATAAAAATTGATTTTATTGTTTTTTTCATAATTAAATTCTCCTCTACTTTTTTCAAATATTTTAAATTTATTTTTTGATGCTAAATCGATAACCTTTAGTCTGATCAGCCACTTAAATTTATCACCTCCCCTTATAGAATTAACTTGCGTCAAATATTAGTCTCAACAAAAAATCAGTTATAATCTAATAGAAAACAAAAAACCACTTCTACATTAGTAAACTGCAAAAGTGGTAAAAAAATAAACCCTCGTGAGAGGGCTTTTAAATTCCTCTCATCTATCATTTCTTTGAAATGCAGGATTTAGCACCTTACCTTATAGGTAGGTTGCCGGGTTTCAAAGGGCCAGTCCCTCCACCACTCTTGATGAATTATTAAATTTTTAATGAGTTTCAATTTTACTATTATTTGATTATATAGATTATCACTTAATTTTTACTTTGTCAAATTTTTAAAGCATAATTATAGAATTTAATATTTATAAATTCTCTATAACCCGTTCTAATCTGGTTTTAATTTCTTCAGCTATTTCATTTACTTTCTTATTTTCTGACATCCCAAGTGCTTTTTCGGGATCAACTGCTGCTGCTTTAACTTCCTGGGCCTCAGTTTCATAAACTATCACATTACAGGGAAGTAAAAGACCGAGCTCAGGCTCTTCTGCTATTGCTTCAAAGGCAAAAGCAGGATTGCAGGCTTCAAGTATAACATAATTATTCATCTCTTTATCCAGCTTTTCTTTAAATATTTTTTTCATGTCAAGCTCAGTTAGAACCCCAAAACCTTCCTTTTTTAGTTCTTCTTTTGCCTTATCAATGGTTTCCTGATAAGAAAGTTTAACTGTTCTTTGAATTCCATATTCACTCATGATTTTCCCCCTTTAAATTTTTTAATATCATTTATCTTAGAGCTAGTTGTTTAAATTATCCAGAATTTCTCTTAATTCTTCTTTTGAAATTTCACCTTTTGCATAGCGCTGTCTTGCTATTTCCTCAGCACTTTTTCCATTCTTTTGATGTTCAACTATTTTTCCATTATCAAATCGGCTTCGATCTTTATAACCCGGGCCACCCGATCTGCGATCATCAGGTCTTCGCTTATCATGTCTGTGATGGTTATTTCTATTATATTCTTTAAAAAAGTAGTAAACAACTCCAACAATTACTATCCAGAAAATAAGCGAAAATCCTCCACCCATCATTCCAGGGCCAAAACCCATCATAATAATTCCCCCTATTTTAAAAGTTTAATATATTAATACCAGTTATTTAACCAGTCTCTCATCATAAATATTTCTTCACGCTGACTGTCTCTAATACTTCTGGCAAGCAGATATACTTCTCGATGTTCATCTAAGTTATGCATTATTAACTGCTGTGACATCATTACTGCCCCCATGTGATGAAAAATCATATCTTCTAAAAAAGCGCGATCAAGTTCTTCTCCAGCTAAACCTTCGTAATTCCCCATCATTGGTTCATACTGATAATTATTGCTTCTATCTGGATACCATTCAGCCAGATATTTTTCCATCTCTTCAATTTCCTGAGTCTGGACTTCTATAATATCATCAGCAAATTTTCTCATTCTATCTCTATTTGTATTTTCTCTTAAAATCTTTGCATTAGCAACTGCTTCCTCATGGTGAGGTATCATTTTAACTAAAAATTCATATTCACTGTCAACTGATTCCATCATTCCAGGTCCCATCATCCCTGGCCCCATCATTCCTGGACCGGGTTGAGCAAAAGTTAAATTGGCTCCTGCTGCAATAATTGTTAAAATTATTAAAGTAGTAATTAAATATTTTTTCATTAAATTAGCCTCCTTTGAAACTTAAATTCATCCCCAAATATACCCCTGTTAGGTATCTTAACCATAGTATAACACTCAGGATTGTTCCTGTCAATAACAATATCGTAATTGTTAGATATTAAACAATTACTGTCTTCTCAACTCTAATCTAAGTTTATTATAGAATATAAATATGAAGAGAATATGAATTTTTTAAAATGATTATATAATTATTTCAATAAAAAAGAGCAGCTGTTGATGCAGCCACTCTTTTAAAATTGATTATTAAGTTTATCTTAATTTATAATTTAACAAGAATTCTTCCTTTAGAATTTCCTGCCAGCATTGTTTCAATCTGTTCATCTAAGCCGTCTAAACCAATTTCTTTTGAAAAATTATCAATTTGATCAAGCTTCCAGTCAGAAGCAATTTTTTGCCAGACTTCTTCCCTTAAATTTCTCTTACACTGAACTGAATCTATACCGATCAGGCTGACACCTCTCAAGATAAAGGGATAAACATTTAGATTCAATTTTGCAGAGGCTATATTTCCACAGCAGGTTACAGCTCCATCATAGCTGGTTGATTTAATAGCAGTAGACAGCATATTTCCACCTACAGTATCAATTACTCCATCCCATTTTTCTTTTAAGAGCATTTTTCCAGAATCATCATCAACTTCTTTCCTGTCAATAATATTATGAACTCCCAAATTATTAAAATAAGCCTTTGCTTCAGTTTTACCGGTAGCTGCTGTAACACTATAATCTAACTTTGCTAAAATAGCAGAAGCAAAGCTGCCAACCCCTCCCGAAGCACCAGTAACTAAAATATTACCTTGATCAATATCTGCCTCTCTGAGTTTATAAACTGAAAGTGCAGCTGTAAAACCAGCTGTACCATAAATCATACTTTCTCTTAAAGATAAATTATCCGGTAATTTCACAGCCCATTCTGCTGGTATTCGAATATATTCTTCTAATCCACCATCAGTATTCATTCCTAAATCATAACCAGTAACTATGACCTCATCACCTTTGCTATAAGTTCCACTCTGATCTTCCACAACTATACCCGCCGCATCAATACCTGGAGTATGGGGATATTCTCTGGTAACTCCTTTATTTCCATTTGCAGAAAGAGCATCCTTGTAATTTAAAGAAGAATATTTAACATTGATTATCAGATCACCTTCGGGTAGATCATTAATTTCTTTTTCTATAATTTTTCTTTTAAATTCACCTTCAACTTCGCTGACTTCGAGTGCTTTAAATTTAATGTTTTCCATATTAATAATCACTTCCTTTAGCTTAAGCTTAACATATAAACTGCTAAAATTAAATGTTTAAAACTGACCGATAAATAGCTGGACCATAAAGGAGACTATTACTACCAGTGCTGAAATTATAAAGCCGTGTAATAATGGTTTGATACCAGAATCAGTAACTTCCTTAAAATTTGTTTTTAAGCCAATTGCACCCAGGGCCATTACCATCATAAATTTTGAAACAACAGCAATATTACTGCTTAAATCAGATGAAACAATACCTGTGCTTTTAACCGCAACCATCATTAAAAAAAGCAGAATAAAATAGGGAAAAATATTTTTAATCTTAATCACTTTAGCTGGTTTGTTAGATTTTTTACCCAGCCTCTTATTTTCTCTAGCATTTATATAAGAAAAAACCATTACTATCGGAACAATTGATAAAGTTCTTGTCAATTTTACAATTACTGCAAAGGCACCTGCTGCATCAGAAAATGTATAAGCTGCAGCAACTACAGAGGATGTATCGTTAACTGCTGTACCTGCCCAGAGACCGAAACCTAGATCACTCATCCCAAAATATCTACCTGCTATCGGAAAAAGAATAACCATTAATATATCAAAAATAAAAGTTGCGGAAATCGCATATGCAATGTCACTATTATCAGCTTCAATTGTTGGTGCCACTGCAGCTATTGCTGAACCTCCACAGACACCGGTACCTGCAGAAATCAAACTGGAAAGTTTCCAGTTCATCTTAAACAGACGCCCAAATATATATCCTCCCCCAAAGGCAGTCAATAAGGTAAAAGTCATCACAATTAAAGAATAACCTCCAACTGATAAAACCTGAGAAAAACTTAAAGTAAGCCCCATCAGTACAATTGCTGTTTTTAGAATTTTTTTAGACACAAATTTAATACCGCTGTTGAAAAAAGTTAGTTCTTTAATAATCGGATTCAATAACATCCCCAGTAATAGTGCAAAAACACTGGCACTAATCAAATGCATTGGTATATATGTACTTACTGCTTTGGCAGTTAAAGCTACTAAAATTGTAAGGATGATTCCAGCTATATAATCTTTAGTCTCTGTCATTTTATCTCCCCCTTATTGATTTCATTCTTGATTTTATAATAGAATAACGATAAAATAAAATTATAATATTTTATAAATCAATAAAATAAAATTATAGGTGATAAAATGATAGATTTCAGACATCAGACTTTTCTGCAGCTCTGCAGAATTAAAAATTATACTAAGACTGCATCTAAACTTCATATTACCCAGCCCACTGTAACTCAACACATTCAACATTTAGAAAAACATTATGGTGTTAAGTTATTTAATTACAGCGGCAAAAATTTAGAGATTACCGGAGCTGGAAAAAAGTTATATAAATATACAGAAAGAATGGTCGCAGATAGTCAGGAAATAAAAAAGTTAATCAGAGAAAAATCAGATATCCAAAAAATTAAATTTGGAGCTACTCTTTCAATTGGTGAGTTTGTAATGCCCGAAATTTTAAATCAGGTTATGCAAGAGAAGCCAGAGCTCAACTTTGATATGCTGGTTGAAAATACAGAAACTCTGCTCAATAAATTAAAAGCAGGGGAAATAAATTTTGCTCTTCTAGAAGGTTTTTTTGATAAATCTAAGTTTGGTTATCAGCTTTTCAGTAAAGAGGATTTTATCGGAATCTGTTCTCCCGGCTTTAAACACAGCCAGCAGAAAATCAAACTGGAAGATCTATTAGATTCTCGTCTAATTTTAAGAGAATATGGATCAGGAACCCGTGAAATATTAGAACAGATTCTTTATACCAATAATTTAAGTAAAAAAAGTTTTGCCAATACATTAGAAATTGGTAATCTTAATGCTATCAAAGAATTGGTTGCAAAGAATAGAGGTATTTCTTTTATCTATCGGGCAGCAGTAAAAAGGGAATTAGAAAATAATATCATCTCAGATTTGAAGATTAACAACTTCAATATCAAAAGAGAATTCAATTTTGTTTACTTAAAAAATAGTGTTTTTGAAGATCAATATTACAAATACTTTAAGTTATTTAACAGCTATAGAAAATAATTAAAGCTGTTCTGTTAATTTCTAAATTAAGCAGAACAGCTCTCTAAAATACCATTATCTAATCCATTTTGTGTAATCTGTTAAAATTGATAATTTATCTGCTATAATTTTTCTGCCAGTTGATCACTTAGAGCAAGCAGTTCATCTTTTTGCTGCAGTCCCTCTATAAATCTTCTGGGAATTTTAGAAAATCCAACCTGAGCTCCAATCAAAGCACCTGTCAGCATAGTTCTTACCTGATTCTGACCTCCACCATTTAAAGCATGCAGAACTCCGGCTTCAAAATCATCCTTAAATCTTGCAGATAAATAATAGACAGCCGGCAGCATATGATAAATAGCACAGGGCATCCCATAAACTATAGAGGCTTTCCAGGCTGGTTCAATTACTATCTGTTCAGCCTCAGCTGCTCGAGCCATGTAAGACGGAGAAAGCAGACCATCAGGAGATGCAAACATTCCTTCACCATAAAGATCTGACTCCTTAACCATGTTATTTTTGGGAGGTTGATTTAAATCATCAGAAGTCACCTTATGAAAAGGCAGCTTGCCCTGATCAACAGCCTGCATTAATTTAGTGGAAATTTCTGGATCAAGGCTTTCTCCCTGAACTAAAAGTGCCAGCACTGAACTGAAGGCCACTGTTAAAGAACCAATTAAATTATCTGATTGGATCAGAGCAGTATTTGCCGTTATTTTTAAACTTAATGACTCAAGATCATCAGCATAGAAAATAGCCTGAGCAATATTTCTTTCAATTGATTCAGTTGTATCTGCATTACCTGCTACCTGATCCCAGGGCAGTTCTTTTTCAACTCTGGCCTGCCAGAGATGCCGCATTGACTGACTTGTATAACCTCCTGGACCAGCCATCGCCTGGCCGGAAATTTCAGGCAAAAAATCTTGATCCATCATCCTGCAGAAATCATCCTGATCATAACCATCGTTTTCAATTAAGTGTTCAGCCATCATTTTTAGTAAAATTCCTGCCTGCGAAATTTCTCCTGCTTCCAGACCACCGTGATATCTATCAGATTTTGGGTCTGTATAATCATCAATCCATTCCCCATATTCCTCCCGCATTTCTTCTAAATCATAATACCAGTGAGGACCAACTCCCAGAGCTTCTCCGATAAACGCACCCATTAAAGCACCTTTTGCTCTTTCATGTTTACTAATCGCCATAATTTACCCCCTCACATTTTATTTTGCCAGCTAAAATCTATTCATCAATTTTATTAGCTTCTATAAGTTTTGATTTTAAGTCAAATAATTTATCTGATAAATCTACTTTCATAATATGGGGATTTGTTAATCTCTTATATTCCTCTCCCAGACTATCCTTTTCTTGCTCTGCATACTCTTTAATTTCCACTACGGAAGGAGAATCATAGACCAGTTCTCCATTTTTAAAAATTGGTTCCATCATTTTTCTAATTCTATAATTACCTTTTTTTAGAGTGGTAGTTTTCCAGGTATCTCTGGCATCAAAAAGAGTTAAATCCTGATTTTCACTAATCTCTTCCTGCTGCAGACTAATTAAATCTGCTCTAATTTCACCTGAGTCTTTATCATAAATTCTTAATAATTTTTTGTCACCAGGATTAGTCATCTTTTTAATATTATCAGAAAGTTTTATTTTAGGCTGACCATTATATTCGCTCATCTTATATACTGCACCAAAAGCCGGACAATCATAAGATGTAATGAGTTTAGTTCCTACACCATAGAGATCAATCTGGGCCCCCTGTAAATTTAGTGAGGTAATAATATTTTCATCAAGATTATTAGAAGCAACTATCACAGCCTCTTCCAGACCTGCCTGATCAAGCATTTTTCTGGCTTCTTTAGAAAGATAGGCTAAATCTCCGCTGTCCAGTCTAATTCCAAAAAGTTCTGATTCAATTCCTTTCTCCTTCATTTCCTTAAAAACTTTAATTGCATTGGGAACACCAGATTTTAAAGTATCATAAGTATCTACTAAGAGTATAGCACTATTGGGAAAATTATCAGCATAGGTCCGAAAAGCTTCTAATTCACTTTCAAAACTCATTACCCAGCTGTGAGCATGAGTACCACTTACCTTAACTCCAAATTTCTTACCAGTTAAAACATTGGAAGTTCCAGCACAGCCACCAATTACTGCAGCTCGTGCTCCATAGATTCCTGCATCAGGTCCATGAGCCCGACGCAGACCAAACTCCAGCACATCTTTTCCCTGAGCTGCTTCAGTTATTCTGGCGGCTTTAGTAGCAATTAATGCCTGGTGGTTAATAAAATTTAAAAGGGGAGTTTCTAATAACTGAGCCTGTAAAATTGGGGCTTCTACTTTAAGCAGTGGTTCATTTGGAAAAACAACACTACCTTCTGGAACTGAATGAATATCCCCTGTGAATTCAAAATCTCTCAAATAATCTAAAAAAGTTTCATTAAATCCCTGACTTCTTAAATATTGAATATCCTCTTCTTTAAATTCTAAATTCTCCACAAATTTAATAACCTGTTCTAAACCAGCATAAATAGCATACCCGTTATTACAGGGATTTTCTCTATAAAAAAGATCAAAAATCGCCTTTTCTGTTTTGCCCTTTTTACAGTATCCCTGAGCCATAGTCAATTGATAAAAATCGGTTAAAAGACTTAAATTTCTCATAATAATAAACACCAACCTTATTTTATATTTTATCTATTGTTGTTTATAAAAATTTTAACATTTCAGATTAATTAAAACAAGTAATTTTACAATATCCGGTTTTGAGAGAGATAAACTCAAAAAGTATCTCCTGTGTTTATTATGGGACAAAACAGAAATTTGATGGCAGGAGAAATAATTGTCTGCAAATTAGTATCTCAGCTAAAGGCCGAGTAATTTATAAATCAATGTAATGAATGGCCTTACTAAAAGGTCATAACCTTACTTTCACTTTTAAGATAATCAGTTAGAGGCTCTCCCATATATTTAACCTCGATACCCAGCTCTGCTAAATCAGCTGCTACATTATATCGATCAGCACATGCTTTACAGGCTTCAACTTTAATTCCTGCTTCAATAAAATCTTTAATCTGTTCCTGTAATTCCTGATTCTCGCTTAATAATTTTGAGGATGGCCCCCAGATAATAAATTTAACCTCCTGCCACCAACCCTGTTTTTTAGCATTGATTGTGTACATAAACACCATGTTTTCTGCAACTTCTGGATCACCACTTGTCCATAAAACAACTAAACTATTGTCGGCTGCCATTTTATTCAACTCCTATTGTATTATTCTAGATTTTAGAAGCTACTCAAACTCTGCCTATTAGTTATTATTTTAAAAATACAGAGTTTGAGCAGTGATATTTAAATCAGATTAATTTTTAACTTACTACTGTACTTCCATCTCACCTGTGACTTCACTATCTTCAGTGATCTCTGCAGATTCCTGATATTCTTCACTGACAAAATAGATATTTCCTTCAACTGTTGCATCATAGAGTGTAAATCCATTAGCTTCTACAACCACATCTCCTTCAAAAACACCGCCCTGAAACCTTGTATTTGGACTACTTATAGTCATCTGGGGAGCTGTAATTGTATATCGATCGGTTACATTGCGTTCATCATCCTGAGCATAAGCTGCTATTTTACGATAAGCGTCATTTTCCGGGTCACCACCATTATGAAATGTACCTTCAACTACTATTTCTTCTTCAAAAGTTAAATCATTTAAGATAGCAACTATCCAGGTTCCATCAGCACTTATAGCCTGTCTGAACTCCTCTTCTTCACTTACTATCGAAGCTGTTGTGACCGTATCAGCCGCTTCCTCTTGATTTTGATCTGTTCCATTACCTCCACAGGCTGCCAGTAAAAAAAGTGCCAGAACAATAACTGCGGCTAAACCCAATTTTCTTTTCATTTTACTATTCCTCCTTGTTTATTCAAAGATTATTATAAATTGCACAGATTTAAAAATATTATTTCATTTTAAGCTAAGTGGAATATACTATTTTCGTAAGTTAAACAAAATACATCTGTAGAAATTAACTCTTATTCATGCTCAGCTTCCAATTCAATTCCCAGGCCATCTGCCGTTCTATTTACATAATTAAAATAAGCAACAACCTGATTTAAATCCAGAATATCTCTATCACTAAAATCAAATTCTCTTAATTTATCAAGGTCCTCTTTTTTTACTGCTGCCGGCTTTTTAGTTAACTTTACAGCATAGTCCAGCATCGCTTTTTCTTTTTCACTAATTGGTGCTGACTTATAATCATCCAGAACTCCCTTTAGTATTTTTTCTGCCTGCTCATCATCTCTGATCAACTTTTGGAGCGCCGCTCCATGATGAGTTACTCAGTAATGACATTCATTGACATCAGAAACCACTGTTGCTATCATTTCTCGCTGCATGCGGGAAATATTTGATCTGGCAAACATAATAGTTTTATAGAGCTTAAGATGATCCTCTAAAAGATCTGGATTTAAAGATTGAACTTTTAAGACATGTGCCACCTCATTTTTGCCAGAACCAGTTAATTTATCATAAATTTTAGCTAATTTAGCTTCTGCCTTATCTTCATCTATCATATCTATCCATGCCATTTTTGTTTCCTCCCTTAGTATTTCTGAACTCTAACTATAATTATAATTAGCCCATTAACTCGGAGTTGAATTATCCGAGTATTAGCTAAAATTTTTATCTAAAGTATTTAATTTAAGAGCAATTAAAATGCTGCTTAAAAATTAATTACCTTATCAGCTGCAAGAATCCACTGAGTAAATTCATCCATATTACTTAATTCTACTCCATCAATCAGTTCTACATTTTTTAAACCTCTTGCTGCTGCACAGCTTCCACAGGCTTTTATTCTTCCACCTTTTCGAACAACAGATTTCATCATTCGCTCAGTATTATAATAACCCTGAAGAGTTTCTTGACCGTCTATTGAGGTGCTTACTCCATCAGCCAGTAAAAAGATATTAACATCTACCTTTTCTTCTGATTTCTGAAGATTCATTGCCACTCTCGGAGCATTATATGCTTTTTCTGCGCCATAATTTGCGTCATTGATAATCAGTGAACCTCACCACCTAAATCATAGATTTTCATCAAAGATACTAGCTTCGCGTCGGATGGTGTTTCTAACTACTTCATATAGATTAAAACTCAACCTATATTACTAGGTTAGTTTACAAGATGTTTGGTTTTTAAGTCTCCGCCTAAGTTATTAGGATACCCTTAATCTTGAAGGATTGGCCACATATCCATTATCTCTCGCCTGTTTAATAGGTCTGAGAATACATTTATTTTTTAGGTATTTACAAAGAATGTTAAGACTGCCATTCTGATCTGCATTAATTAATAGACCTTGATTAGTTTTAAAGAGACCTCTTTTAATTCTTCTGGATTTATTATAGTTGCTTTTATTTGTTTTTTCTAGATCTAGTGCACTACAGCCAGAAGTATAGCTTTCATTAATTTTAACAACTTTGATACCATTTAATTTAGCTTTATATTCAATTAGTTCAACTAATCTCTGAATTGGTATTTGGACAAAAGACTTAAGCTTGCTGCTTTGCTTAATATTTTTTATATCTCCAATTACAATAATAGCTACCTTATTTCCAACTGCTAAATCAACTATTTTCCAACTTGCTTTATGGAGATAATCTCTAATATAATTTCTTCTCTTTAATCTGAGTCTTTTTATCTCGCTGGTATCTTTAATTTTACTGGTACCCAGCTGTTTCATTCTAATACTCTGCAGTCTTGCAATTTTTTTATTATAGTAAGCATTTTTAGATTTAATAGTTTTGCCATTGATAATATAACACTCAGAATTATTTTTAAATGTTAAGGTAGCTAAATTATCAAGCCCCAAATCTACTGCCATCATGTTGGATTTCTTACTTTCTTTTGCTTCTTTAACTTTGTAGATAATTAAAAGATACCATTTTTTAGAGATGTGATCCTGCTTGATCTTTATCTGCTGAACAGCATCTAAATCTACAATGCTTTGAACTGCTTCAGGCAGTTCAAATTTAAGGGCCTTCACATTATATTTAGGTTGTATCCTTTTAGATAAGGACAAAAGCAATTTATCATCTCTAATTCAAATAGCTAAGTTGGTAAATATTATTTCGCAGGGGTTGCTGTTCAGATGTTTAAAATTTGGTGGTCCTGGCTGCCCTTTATATTTTTGAGGATTCTTATTATAATCTTTGAGAGAAGCAAAAAAACTTTTCCAGTCCTGAGCTAACTGTTTTAATGTCTGCTGCCTATTATGAGAATGAAGGTATTCATTATGCCAGTTATTTTTAAACTGTTTTTCTAATTGAGTATAGACAGGTTTTTGCTCTTTATTATTTTTTACTTTATAATTAACTGTATTATATAATTTAGAGCAATGCCAGGCTAATTCCCTAATTATCACTAACTGCTTATGGTTTAATTTAGGCTTAAATTTAAATGATAACCGCATTGATTTTTCACCTCCATTCTACTATAATTATACCATACATATGTTTGTATGTAAAAGAAAAAATGGAGTTTTAATTTTTATGAATAGAGACTTAAATAACAATTATCATTCTGTTAATAGTCTAAAATATCATTTAGTTTTAATTACAAAATATAGACATGATTGTATCTACGGGTGATGCTACTATTGAGATAATCAAAAAATATATTAAAAATCAAAGTAAATAGCCAATTCATTTCCACCCAATGCATAGCTTGGATGGAGTTTTCTTGGCAGTTTTAGATAAAACATTCATATTTATTCCCTCAAAAATATTTTAAATAATAATCTTTAGTTTTATAGAATCAAACTCAAATAATTTACTTTAATTTAACTATCTAAGCCAGTGCTTTTAATTTATTTATAACCTGATCAATTTCTTCTTTAGTTGTATACTTACCCAGACTAAATCTTACTGAGCCTCTCCCAGCTTCTTCACTTACAGACATCGCCCTTAAGACAGGAGATAGCTCTACTGAATCTGAATGGCAGGCTGAACCTGTAGAAAGTGCTACATTATCTAAATGGTCTAAAATTTCCTGGCCACTAAAGTCTAAAAAACTAATATTTAGAGTATTTGGCAGCCGCTTAACTGGATGTCCATTTAAGCTGACTTGATTTCCAAAAATCACCTCCACCTGCTGTTGAAAATAATCTCTTAACTCTCTGATTTCCTGAGGAGTATTATGTTCAGAAACAACTTTCTTTCCCTTCATTAAATTTTCTGCAAGTTCACAGGCTTTACCAAGTCCTACATCAAAAATCACATTTTCAGTTCCTGCTCTTTTCCCCATTTCGTGACCTGCTCCATGAATTAAAGGTTCTATCTCAATCCCATTTCTTATATAAAGAGCACCAATCCCTTTGGGAGCATAAACTTTATGTCCAGCTACAGACAGAAAATCAACCCCCAGCTTTTCAACATCTGTTTCAATTTTCCCTACTGATTGAGCAGCATCAGTATGCAGAAAAATATTATTTGCGGAAGCAATTTTAGCAATTTCTGTCAGTGGTTGAATAGTACCTGTTTCATTATTTGCATGCATGATGGTAATTAAAATTGTCTCTTCAGTAACAGCTGCTTTTAATTGTTTAATATCAACTACCCCATCCTGGTCTACAGGTAAATAAGTTACCTCATAACCATTTTTCTCAAGAAATTTACAGGGAGAGATCACTGCCGGATGTTCTATTTCGGAAGTTATAATATGCTTACCTTTCCCTTGATAGGTATGAGCAGTTCCTTTAATTACCATATTATTTGATTCACTTCCTCCGGAGGTGAAAATAATTTCTTCAGGTGATGCATTTAAGATGCTGGCAACTTTTTTTCTGGCTGTTTCTACAGCTTTTTTTGCTTTCACCCCCAGTTTATGACTGCTGGAAGGATTACCAAAGTTATTGTAGATATATTTTTCCATTACTTCTGCTACCTTTTTATCAATTGGTGTAGTAGCATTATAATCAAGGTAAATCATAGATTAACCCCTTTCTAATCAAATCTTTATAATCAATTGAATAATTATCGAAACTTAATAATTAACTCAAATACTCATTAGCTCTCAGAGCCGCCTTTGCTCCCTCAGCAGCTGAAATTACAATCTGCTTATCTTTGATATCTGTTACATCTCCGGCAGCAAAAATCCCTTCTATACTTGTCTGATTATTTTTATCAATAATAATCTCGTTTTTCTGATTTGTCTCCAGCCGCTCACAGACAAAACCTGTATTTGGTATTAAACCAATTTCAATAAAAATTGCTTTAACAGCAAGATCAAGTTCTTTACCTGTATTTGTATTTTTAATTTTAACAGATTCAACCTCGTGATCGCCATTTATTTCAGTAGTCTCATAGGATTTGCAAATTTCTATTTTATCTGAGTTATTCACCTTATCCTGCAGACTTTTGTCTCCAGATGGCTGCTCTCCTCTAATGATTAAATAAACTTCAGCTGCAATTTTGGCCATATCAAGAGCTGTTTCCAGACCAGAATTACCCCCACCAACAACAGCAACCGGCTGTGCTTCATATAAAAAGCCGTCACAGGTAGCACAGTAACTTACTCCCTTATCTTTTAACTGATGTTCTCCCGGAACTCCAAGGTGTCTCTTTTTGGTTCCAGCAGCAATGATAACAGCCTTAGTCTCGATTTCTTTTTCACTTTTGGTAATTAGAGTATGTCCCCTTTCTTCGTGCCTGATATCCAGTATTTCTTCTCCAAAAAGGGTATCTATATTATAATTCCTAAGGTGAGTCAAAAAATCCTGCACCAGATCCGGACCGGTGGTTCCATATTCAGGCAGATAGTTATCGATGGTATCAGTTTCTAAAACCTGACCTCCGATATCTCTGGCTACCAGGAGAACCTTCAAACCCTTTCGAGCTGCATAAACCGCTGCCGTCATACCGGCCGGTCCAGCACCAATAACTGCTACATCCCAGTCTTTTTCACTGCAGTTTGGCCTTTCAAATTCAATCATCTCATCCAGCTGACCAGTACTTACCTTCTCAATCAGGCTGTCATAACCACCAATTTTTTGATCATTGATAAATATTTGCGGAATAGTTTCTTTGCCACTGCGTTCTACCATTTCCTGCTGGAGTTCCTCATTATCAGTTATGTCATAGTCAGTAAATTCAAGCCCCAGACTTTTCAGCATTGACTTTGCACGTCTACAGTATGGACACCATTCTTTTGTATAAATTTCGATCTTCGGGTTTTCCATCATATCAAATCCTTTCTTTTAATTAATTTCAGGATTAATAATGTCTTTAATAGTTGTCTGTTCAAGTTCAGACAGCATTTTTTGATAGGCCTTCCCAAATACACAATTGATCTTACATCTATCTTTAATTTTACAGCCGCGGATTTCATCTACACATTCAAACACATTTACTTTTGCTTCAAAAAGCTCCACTATCTGAGCCAGATTAATCTCTTCAGCACCTCTGTTTAAAGTATAGCCACCCTTTTTTCCTTCAACAGAATTTACAATTCCAGCTGCCGACAAACTCTGCATTACTTTAGCCAGATAAGATGAAGATACGTTTCCCATATCTGCCAGTTCTTTAACAGAGAGCTCTTCCATTTTATTTCTTGCTAATATCATCAATGCATGAACTGCATAATCTGTTTTTCTTGAAATTTTCATATACTTAAAATATCTCCTTTTTAACTTTATTTCTAATTATATAAATGACAGGAAGCTAAATGACCTGCCTCAACTGCTTCGAGTTCTGGTTCAATCTTTTTACATTTATCAAAACTATATTTACAGCGGGGATGAAAACTGCAGCCAGAAGGTGGATTGATTGGACTCGGCACTTCCCCTTTTATTATATCTTGCTCTTTATAATTCCAATCATCATTAACTCCTCTTAAGGAAGAAAAAAGGGCCTCTGTATAAGGATGGACTGAATTATTGAAAATTGTTTCAGTATCTGTAATCTCAACTATTTTACCCAAATACATTACTGCCACTTTGTTGCTGATATATCTTACCTCATGTAAATTATGCGAAATCCAGAGATAGGTCAGCTGATATTTCTGCTGTAATTTTTTCATCAGGTTTAAAATAGCAGACATTATTGAAATGTCAAGGCCAGAAGTTGGTTCATCACAGACTATAAACTCCGGCTGTAAGGCAAGAGCCCTTGCAATTCCAACTCTTCTGGCCTGACCTCCACTTAATTCGTGGGGGAAAAGTTCCGAATATCTTTTAGCAAGTCCCACCATATCAAGCAGTTCCCAGACTCGATCCAGCAAATTATAATCATCCTCAATTTGATCATGAATATATAATGGTTCCGAAACAATCTCTTCGACAATAAAACGGGGATTTAAGGAAGACCTGGGATCCTGTAGAATCATCTGGGCATCTGATCTAAAATTTTTTAGTTCCTTTTTATTAAAATCATTAATTGATTTTCCCTTATACAGAATCTCTCCTGCAGTTGGTTCGATTAGTCTCAAAACAGATCGAGCCACAGTTGTCTTTCCACAGCCGCTTTCCCCAACTACAGCCAGAGTATCTTCTTTTTCAATCTTAAAACTTACATCATCAACTGCTTTGACATTAATCGGACCTTTATTGGCCAGCTTATAAAGCAGGCCATCATTATTAACAAAATATTTTTTTAAATTTTTAACTTTAACTAAAGCCATTTTTATATCTCCTTAACGCTCGTTTAAAAAACAGGCTGAAAAATGATCTGGTTCAATTTCTTTAAGCAGGGGCACTTCCTGGCGACAGCGATCAAAGCTGTAGCTGCAGCGGGGATGAAATTTGCAGCCTGCCGGATAATTGCCGGGATCAGGAACCTCTCCCGGAATAGTCTGCAGCTTTTCTGTTTGCTGATAATCCGGCAGACACTTTAAAAGCGCCTCTGTATAGGGATGATTGGGATGATCAAACAATTCTCTGGTCTGAGCAATCTCTACTATCCCTCCAGCATACATCACAGCAATTCTGTCACTTAAACCGGCAACAACTCCCAGATCATGACTGATATATAGTATAGATGTTTTGTATTCATCTACCAGATTAGATAATAAATTTAAAATTTGGGCTTCCACTGTCAAATCCAGAGCTGTTGTTGGCTCATCTGCAATTAGAAGCGAGGGATTTGAGATAAAAGCCATAGCAAGCATTACCCGCTGTTTCATACCTCCACTAAATTGATGGGGGTATTCGTTAAATCGATATTCTGGATCTGAAATTCCAACCTTTTTTAAAATTTGAACTGCTTCTTTTTTTAGTTCTTTGCGCTTTTTCTGCTTTTTTGACTTAAAATATAAAATATCAAGAATTTGAGTACCTACTTTAAAGACTGGATTAAGAGCATTTTGTGGATTTTGAATAACCATTGCCATTTCCTGGCCTCGAATCTGATCATTGAAATCTTTTTCGGATAAATTGCAGATATCTTTACCTTTAAAAAATATACCGCCTTTTATTATTCTGGCTGAATCCGGCAGTAATCTCAAGATTGTTTTTCCTAAAGTCGACTTTCCGGAACCACTTTCTCCGACTAGAGCCAGAATCTCACCACTGTCAAGTTCCAGAGTTATATCTTCCAGCACCCTTAAATAGCTGCCTTTATTTTTATATTCAACTGCTAAATCATTTATCTTTAAGATTTTATCCGGCATCAGACTTTATACCTCCTGATTTAATTTTGGATTTAAAGCCACCCGCAGACTCTCTGCAAAAGTCGAAAAGCCAAGCATAGTTAACATTATTGCCAGAGCAGGCCAGACTATCATTAAGGGGGCAGTTTGAATATACTGATATGATTCCTGCAGCATTACACCCCAGCTGCTCAAAGGAGGCTGTAGACCCAGTCCTAAAAAGGAAAGTCCTGCTTCCCACATAATCATTGAAGCCATATCCATTCCACTCAAAACTAGAACTGAGGCAAATATATTGGGCAGAATATGTTTAAAAATTATGCGAGAATTATCTGCTCCCAGTGATCTTGCTGCCTCAACAAAATCCTCTTCTTTCTCCGAAAGTGTATCAGCTCTTACTACCCTACCATAGCGGGGCATAATAGTGACTCCCAGAATAACTATAACACTCAAGAGTGAAGGGCCAACTATAGAAAGTAAAACTAAAATTAAAATTATGGGGGGGAAAGCACGAATTACATCAAAAATAAATAAAATTATGCTCTCCAGTATCCCTCCAACATAGGCTGCCAATAGTCCCAAAATTATCCCAACAATTAATGAAATAATTATACCCCCAAAAGAAACCAGAACTGCTGGCCGGGCTGCATAAATTAGACGGCTTAAAATATCTCTACCCAGGCTGTCTGTCCCCAGTAAATTTTCCAGACTGGGACCTTCCAGCCTTTTAGTCACATTAGTCTTATAGGGATCAGCAGGAGCAATCAGGGGAGCAAAAATAGCTGAAATTAAAATCAACATAATAATTGAACCACCGAGATAGGCCCTATAATCTTGTTTCATTATTTTAATTACTCTGATCGTCTTTTTTTTGAAACGAAAAAACTTCTGGCTTTTAAACATCTTCAACCTCCAGCTGATTATTTTTGTTTAATTCTGGGATCAAAATAGGCATATGAGATATCTGCAATTAAATTTGCAATCACAAATAAAAGAGCTGCAGCTAACACCCCACCTCTAACCATAGGTAGATCACGCTCATTAACTGAATTAACAATTAACTTCCCCAATCCAGGACGATTAAAAATCACCTCTACAAAAACAGCTCCGCCAAGCAATCTACCTATACCAAGTCCTACAACTGCAATAATCGGCTTGATTGCCTTTTTTAATGCATATTTATAAAGAATATAAGAACGGGGAATACCAAATGATTTTTCAGTCTGAATGAACTCCTGATCTAGAGTTTCAAGCATTGAACTCCTGGTTAAGCGAGCAATATAACCAGTCCAGCCCACTGAAAGCGCCAGAGCAGGTCCAATTAAGTGGTGCAGCCTGCTTAAAATTCCGCCTTCACCAATCCCAATTGAAGGTATTAAATTAAGATTAACTGAAAAAATAACAATCAATAAGACTCCGGCAATATAGGTCGGAGTTGAAGCTGTAATAAAAGAAAAGAGGGTTAAAAATTTTTCTAAATAGCTATTATTATAATTAGCAGCCAGCAGCCCAATAGAAATCCCATTAAAAACAGCAAGTCCCATCCCGGTAAGAGTTAAAATAACTGTATAAGGCAGAACTTCAGCAATTACTCCTAAAACAGAGCGATCTCTAAAAATTGAGGTCCCAAAATCTCCCCTAATTATATTCTGCAAATAAAGCAGATAACTCTGATACCAGGGTTTGTCAAGACCCAGCCGGCTCTCAAGTTCTTCTGCCATTTCGGGAGTAGCTCTGGGACCAAGTATAATATCTGCTGGATCACCCGGTAGTAAATAACTGAGGCTGAATAAAATTAATAATACTGTTAAAATAGTTGGAATCACCCACAAAAATCGTTTAATAAGATAAATAAACATATAATAATCCTCCAGCATTTAAATTTTTTTTATTCTTCACTCCTGGTAACCAACCAGGGGAGAACTACTCCATCTGGAGAAAAAACTGGCTCAACTTCAGTAGTCCAGGCAGGAGTTTTAACTCCGTGAGTAACCCAGATGCCAATCGAATCTTCATTCATCAGCTGCTGCATTTTTTGATAGTTTTCCGCCCGAGTGTTAGTATTGAGTGTAGTTTCAGCTTCCTGCCAGAGCCTATCATATTTCTTGTTTGACCATTGAAATAGGTTCCATTTTCCAATTTGTTCACTCAAGTACCACTGAAAATTATAACCAGGATCAACAGTATTGGTAAATCTAGCATAAGT
>JAXKWB010000118.1:0-9595 GCA_036172385.1 Halanaerobiales bacterium
CCTGTAAAATCAGCATCTTTGTTTATCTCCTAGTTTACTTAGCATTATTTTAATAATAACCATTAGTGTTAAATAATTATAACATAAATCGTGTCATAAAAACAGCGAACCCCAATTGAGATTAATCTCAATCAGGGTTGTTATATCAGATATTTTAATTTAAAACTGTTATTTACTTGAGTCAGGCTATATTAATTTTGTAGTTTTTAAAAACTGCATTCAGTTCTGCCATCTTTTTCTCAGAAGGTGGCTCAACAGCAGCCAGCTTATATTCCATTCCTAAATTTTCCCATTTATGTTTTCCAAGTTCATGATAGGGCAGCAGTTCAATTTTTTCTAAATATTTTTTCTGCTGCAAATACTCTGCAAACTTTTTCATTTTTTCAAGATCATCAGTAATTCCTGGAACAATAACCTGCCTCACCCAGTAGGGCTGTTTTTCTTCTTCCAGCAGCTCCACTAAATTTAGAGTTTTCTGATTGCTGACCCCGGTTAAATCTTTGTGGACTAAATCATCCATTGTTTTAATATCCAGCAGCACAAGGTCCAGATATGGAAGCAGTTTTTTAAATTTAGCTGACTCTACAAAGCCAGAGGTATCAACTACAGTGTGCAGCCCTTCTACTTTTGCTTTTTTGATTAAATCCAGGGTAAAATTGAGCTGCATTGTTGGCTCTCCCCCGGAAATTGTAATTCCTCCACCGGAACGTTCAATATATGGTTTAATTTTTTTTATTTTTTTCATTAATGATTCAGTTGTTACCTTTTTACCTTCTTTTAATTTCCAGGTATCAGGGTTATGACAGTACTGACAGCGCAGGGGACAACCCTGAGTAAAAACAACAAAGCGAATCCCCGGGCCATCAACAGTGCCCATACTTTCGGTAGAATGAATATATCCTTCAGCCATAATGACCTCCTTTGTTGAGAGAGTACCGGGTACTTGGAAATAATTTCCAAGTACCCGGTACCTATCAGTTTATATCGATTTATGAAAAGTTCTCGCTATTACTTCCTGCTGCTGTTCTGGTGTTAATTTGATAAAATTAACAGCATAACCGGAAACTCTAATTGTCAGCTGAGGATATTCTTCTGGATGCTCAACTGCATCAAGCAGAGTTTCTCTTCGTAAAACATTAACATTTAAGTGATGTGCACCCTGATCGAAATAACCATCCAGAATTGAGGTTAAATTGTTCTGCTGTGCAGTTTCTGTTTTCCCCAGTGCTTCCGGCACAATAGAAAATGTATTAGAAATTCCATCCTGGCAGTATTCATATGGTATTTTTGCAACTGAATTAAGTGATGCTAAAGCACCTGAAGTATCTCTACCATGCATTGGATTTGCTCCAGGAGCGAAGGCTTCACCAGCTTCACGTCCATCTGGAGTAGCTCCAGTTTTCTTACCATAGACTACATTGGAAGTAATTGTCAGCACAGACATAGAGTGTACTGCGTCTCTATAAAGCTGATGCTGTTTTAGTTTATTAATAAATAGTTTAACTACTTCTACAGCCAGCTGATCAACACGATCATCATCATTACCGTATTTAGGGTAATCACCATTGATTTCAAAATCAATAATCATCCCATCTTGATCTCTAATTGGCTTAACCTCTGCATATTTAATAGCACTTAGTGAGTCGGCAATAATTGAAAGTCCTGCCACTCCAAAGCCCATTATCCGCTGAACTTCTGTATCATGGAGTGCCATCTGTACTGCCTCATAGGCATATTTATCGTGCATATAATGAATAATATTTAGAGCATCTACATATTTTTCGCTCAACCAGTCAAGAAAGCGGTCAAAATTATCCATGACCTTATCGTATTCTAAAACATCACCTTCATATGGTTTAAATTCAGGTCCAACCTGAGCTCCTGTTTTCTCATCTTTGCCACCATTTAAAGAATAAAGCAGTGTTTTAGGTAGATTACATCTGGCACCAAAGTACTGAATATCCTTACCCGGTGTCATTGCTGATACACAGCAGGCAATTCCGTAATCATCAGAAAAGTTGAGGCGCATCAGATCATCATTTTCATACTGCAGAGAACTTGTATCTTTTGAAACTTTAGTGCAGTAATTTTTAAAGCTTTCAGGCAGTTTTTCAGACCAGAGTATGGTCAGGTTTGGTTCTGGTGCCGGACCCAGATTATATAAAGTATTTAATATTCTATAGCTGGTCTTAGTTACCAGTGGCCTGGTATCGATCCCAATTCCCCCGAGTACAATTGTTACCCAGAGTGGATCCCCGCTGAAGAGCTCATTGTATTCCGGAGTTCTCAGCTGTCTGGCCAGCCTCAATTTAATTACAAAATCATCGATAATTTCCTGTGCCTCTTTTTCTGTCAGTAATCCTGCTTCTATATCTCTTTCAAAATAGATATCAAAGAATTCTGCCACTCGACCAAAGGACATTGCTGCCCCATTATTTTCCTGAATAGCAGCCAGATAAGCAAGATAGGTCCATTGAACAGCTTCTTCTGCATTTTTAGCAGGACGAGAAAGATCACAGCCGTAAGTTTCCCCGAGTCCCTTTAACTTTTTGAGGGCCCTGATCTGTTCACTTACCTCTTCCCGCAGTCTAATTGTTTCTTCAGTCATCGGACTTTTCAAATTGGACTTATCTTCTTTTTTTGCTTCAATCAATCTATCCACACCGTAAAGTGCTACTCTTCTGTAATCACCAATAATTCTTCCCCGACCATAAGCATCAGGTAAACCGGTAATTACACCAGAGCGTCTAATCTCTCTAATTTCTGGAGTGTAAGCATCATAAACTCCATCATTATGTGTTTTTCTATATTTAGTAAATATCTCATCTATCTCAGGATCCACTTTTTCGCCGTAAGCTTCTGCTGCTTGACGGGCCATCCGAATCCCACCATAGGTATTTAATGTTCTTTTTAAGGGTTGATCAGTCTGCAGACCAACTATTATTTCTTTATCCCGGTCTATATAGCCGGCATCATAAGCGTTGATATCTGCAACAGTTTCGGTATCAATAGCAAGCACACCATCATTTTCTCTTTCTTTTTTCAATAAATCGGAAGTCTGCCGCCAGAGGTCCTCTGTCCTTGTAGTCGGACCTTCTAAAAACTCAGCTCCACCTGTATAAGGTGTATAATTCTGCTGCACAAAATTTCTGACATCAATTTCTTCTTCCCATCTTTGACCCTTCAATTCTAAAGTATCAAATTTCATCAAAAATCCTCCTCTTTTAGTCTTATAATCTTATTGGCTGCTTAAAAGATTTTTATAATTTTTTGTGAATATTTGATTGTAATAATAGCTTTTATAATGCAAATTATAATTAATCTTTTAAATCGAATTTCATTTTCATTTTAGCAGAAATAATTACCAGCGTCAAATCTTGAGTATTCTACTATGTTTTGAAATTTTACCTTTATTGTAAATTAGATTACATTTACTCCGATTAAGTCTAAAATCTTCTGTTAAACAAAAAAATCGCCCCCCCGGATAAAGATTTAACTCAATATCCAGGCGGGCGATTTATTAAAGATTATATTCCCCTATGGTTAGCTCCATATTTATCCGCCAGTCATATAATCCTTTATTCAAATTTTATATTACAATTATTAGTCTAGCAGATAGTTAGCTTACTGTCAAATCTAAATTTCGGCTGCCACCCGACAGGGAGCTGCTTCTGCTCTGACTTTAAGGGGAAATACAAAAAGCTTAAATGATTCTAAGCCCAGCAGTTTTTCTAAATTACAGAGATTTTCTAAAATAAAAATATCATTTTCAAATAATTTTTGATGAATTTTAAAGGGGCTGTAATCTGGTGATGGCATATCAAATCCAAGGAGTTTAACTTCTTTATCTATCAATAAATCTGCCAGTTCTTCCGAAATAACAGGATGCTGCTTATAATACTTTTGATTTCCATACTCCTCTGCAAAGCCAGTATAAATAATCACTATATCATTTTTCTCTATGGATTTTTGAGACTCGGATTTAAGTTTTATAATCTTTTGCCCGGCAGCATAGATCAATTTTGTCTGTCCAGAAATGCTGTTAAGAGAAATATCAGCAGCATTCCGTACATCCTCCAGCATATGAGCAGGTAAGTCCAGATGAGTTCCTGTATGCATCCCCATTTTTAAATTGTGATTGCAGTATCCATCTCGAGCAATTTTTTTATCATTTATTAATTCAACTTCACGATCACCCGGGTAAACAGGCATCCCCTGATAAATTTCATAGCTTAAATCAATTAGTTCTGACACAGTACACCTCCCTGTAAATTTTGCTCCAGAATAGTTAAATTACTTTCTTAATGTCGCCTTTAACCGCTCAGGATTAGAAATTATTTTAATTACATCATTAATATCTTTACTAATTACTTCAGCACCTAAAAGTGCCCTTTTCGCCGTACCCTCCGGACCAATCACAGCAATCCCGAGCTCTGCATTTTTCAGCATCTGAGCATCATTATTTCCATTTCCAACAGCAATTACTTTTTTACGGCCCAATTTTTCTACAAAATCAGCTTTAAACTTACTGCAGTCACAGTCATCAATAACTACCAGCTCTGCCTTTAGTTCTTGCAGCAGTTCCTCTGCCGTTCCAAATGTATCAGCTGTTAAAATATAGATATCAAACTCCTCTGCTAGACTGTTAATCCCCTCTTTTACTCCCTCAATCAATTCACCGTCACAGGCAATAGTTCCATTGAGATCAAAAACTATTTTTTCTACATTAAAATTTTTACATCCTGGTATATTTATATTCAGCATATCTTTCTCCCCTTTCTCATCAATAAATATAAATGCTGACAGCTGCAATCAATCTTAGTTAAAATTTGTTTGTATTTAATCAATTAAAATTTTTTCTGCTTGCTCTTTATATACTCTGAAATCGCTGCTGCTGTATAAGACAAATCTTATAGTTTTGATATTCTTTAATTCAGCTGCTGTAATTTTTATTGTTTCAAGACTAACTGCTGCAGCCTTCTCAACTGGATATCCAAAAGCACCGGTTGAAATAGCAGGAAAAGCAATACTTTTAATTTGATATTCTTCAGCTAATTTTAATGAGTTTTGATAGCATTTTTCCAGAAGTGCAGCTTCCGGTTTATCCCTTCCATAAACTGGACCTAAAGTATGAATAACATATTGATTGGGTAGATTAAAAGCCTCAGTAATTACTGCCTCACCGGGCTCAATTGGGGCCAGCGGTCTGCAGGATTTTTCCAGCTCCGGGCCAGCTTTTCTATGGATAGCCCCTGCAACTCCACCCCCAATTTTCAACTCAGCATTTGCGGCATTAACAACTGCCTCAATATCCTTTTGAGCTGCTATATCTCCCTGAGTCAGTTCTAATTCCAGATCACTTATCTGTAATCTCATTAAAATCACTCCTCATATAATATAGTTAATGACATTGAAAATTTATCAATATTTAAATATAAATTTGCTTGTTTCTATTAAGTTTAAATCCTAAATAAATTTTTGTCTTTGTTTATCTAATTCTTTAACTGTTGCTTTTTTCCTTTTTTTGTATTAATAAATATAGAATTTATGTAATTAAATTTTCAAAAAATTATCAAGATAAAAACATATTTTTATGCTTCAATTAGCTGGCTTAAGTAAGTTAAAAGTAGTATATCGTAGTATAAGTTCTTTAAATGATTTTAAGAATCTCTGAAGTCAATAATTGAGTCTATATATTTTGACACTGCTTCTATTCTTTCTTATAATCCATGTTGGAATTGAGCAAAAAAGAGTAAAATTAATTCTTTTTTAGGAGGTAATAATCTAGAATGATTGATGAGAATTTAACTAAGGAAATTCAGGATTGGATGCAGAATGAAGTTGAAAAAAGAAATGCAGATGGTGTTGTTGTTGGATTAAGTGGAGGCATTGACTCCTCTGTCGTTGGAGCTCTGGCTAAAAAGGCCTTTGGTGACAATGTACTGGGAGTTATGCTGCCTGCAAATGGAACCGTAACCAAAGATGTAGAATATGCCGAAATGCTTGCTGATAAATTTGATATTGAAACTCTAAAAGTAAATATGAAAGAAATTAACAAGCCACTCGAAAAAAGATTACAGAGCATAGATATTGAAGGAAATGAGCAGAAACATTGGCCTCAGACCAAGATCCCTACTCCAAATCCAGCAGAACAGAATATTCAAACCAGACTTAGAATGATGACTCTCTACTACATTGCAGAGAAAAAGAATTATGTGGTAATGGGAACCAGCAATAAAAGTGAAATTTTGACCGGATATTATACCCTGCATGGTGACGGTGCAACAGATATGAGACCAATTGGAGATCTAAATAAAACTCAGGTCTGGGAACTGGCAGAGGTCTTAGGTGTTCCGGAAGTAATCATCAATCGACCTCCAACTGGCGGCTGCCGTGGAGATGAGAGTGACCGTGATGAAAAAGAATTTGGAATCAGCTATCAGGACTTCGATAAAATTTATGAATCAATTAATAATAATGATGATCTCTCTAAATTTGAAGAGGGAGATGTAAAGCGCGTCAAAGAACTGATCGATGCTGCTCAAGAAAAAGATCATATTCCTACTTTTAAGATTGCGGAATAGTATAAAACTAATATTAACGTATAATTTATATATAAAACTGACAGGTACCGTGCACCTGTCAGTTTTTTCATCTTAAGTCATATTTTATTGATTCTGACATAATTTTAACACTCTTCTACCTAAACGAGCTGTTCCCGGCAGCTGCAATTTAGAATTGGTCTTCAAATTCTTTGTAACCTTCTTCTGCCAGATCTTCAGCTGGAATAAACCTGAGTGCAGCTGAGTTAATACAGTAGCGCAATCCTGTTGGCTCCGGACCATCCTCAAATACATGGCCTAAATGAGAATCTGCTTTTCTGCTTCTGACTTCAATCCTGGTCATCCAGAGTTTTTTATCTTCAACTTCTACAATATTTTCTTCAACAAGCGGCCTGGTAAAGCTCGGCCAGCCAGATCCAGATTCAAATTTATCCTTTGAGGAAAAAAGAGGCTCTCCCGATACTACATCCACATAAATACCCGGTTCTTTGTTATCCCAGTACTTATTATTAAAAGCAGGTTCTGTAGCATCCAGCTGAGTCACCTTATACTGCAGATCAGTTAATTGTTCTCTTAATTGTGCATCACTTGTTTCTTCATTAATCTGAACATTGTCTGCATCCTCAGTCTTACAGAAAGTTACACACTCTTCTGGATCAATATTATTTAACTTCAGTAATCTTTCCTGTAGTTCAGTTGTCAATCCTAATTTCCCTATATTTTTTATAATATTATCCCGTTCACCACTGCCTGCAAGATAGCCGTTCGCCTTTGTTACAGCAGGAGAATTAATAAATTGCTTCATCGACATTTGTTCTAAATAATGATTCTTAAAATCTCGCTGCTGCTGAAGTCTATATTTCTGATGATAGTCTTCAGCTATATAAAAATGATCCAATTCTTTGATCAAAGTTTTAATTTCTCTGCCGCTTTCAGCCTCCAATTCTTTCTTGACCTCCAGAGCAGTTTTATGCTGCCTCTCATTTTGATAAAGTATCAAAGAAGCATACTGTCTGGAATAAGCTGGTGAGTAAGGATCATGTCTATCAAAAAATATTTCTACAAGTTCTCTGTACGAAATTACTTCCGGATCATAATCAATCTCTATTGTTTCAGTGTGATCTCCTATCATCTGATAGGTTGGGTTTTCGGTTGTTCCCCCTGCATAACCAACCCGGGTCCTGATAACCCCTTCCAGAGCTCCAAAAGATGCATCCGGTCCCCAAAAACAGCCGAGTGCAAAATTAGCCGTCTCACTATCTACTGTTTCTAATTCTTGATCCAGAGGGATATCAGCTGCCTGCACACTACTACCAAAACTGAGCACAGCGAAAGTAATAATTACAGCCATCAAAATATAATCCATTTTATCTACCTCCTGTTTATTTTGAACAGTTAATATTGATAAATATTTTACTAATTATATATCATCTCTAATTATATAATAGTACTAATTACTGATAAAAAATAGTAAATAGATTACCCAAATCCATTTGACTTTTAAGTCCAAAAATAGTTATTATATATGTGATGTGCTTTATTTATCGAAGATAAATATATATAAAGGATTTGATAAAAATGAAGGAAGAAAATATTCAAAAACCGAATTTAAGAATCTCTATTATTACTATGATAACAGTCATTGTAGTTATTTTAATTTCTATTCGCACTGCTTTAGTCTTAGAGACTGCCCTGGTTCTGGGTGCAATGACGGCTGCTTTATTTGGTCTTTATCTGGGTTTAAGCTGGAAAGAAATTGAAAATGGGATGATCAATGGAATTAAAAACGCTCTCGGGGCCTCTTTAATTCTAATTATTATTGGAATGGTGATTGGCAGCTGGATTTTATCAGGAACTATCCAGACGATGGTTTATTATGGACTGGAACTTTTAAGTCCCGGCATATTTCTACCGGCAGCATTTTTACTGGCTGCAGTTACTTCCATTTTAATCGGGAGCTCTTTTGGAACAATTGCCACTATGGGAATTGTTCTACTGGGAGTTGCAGAGGGGCTGGGGGTACCAAAAGCAATTACTGTTGGTGCAATAGTTTCAGGAGCAATGCTCGGCGATAAGATTTCGCCGATGTCAGATTCGACTAATTTAACTGCTGCAATGAGCAGCACTGATCTTTTTGATCATATTAAATCAATGCTCTACATATCTCTGCCAGCCGCTTTAATCAGCCTGCTTTTATATACAGTTATCGGTACCTTTTATTTAGAAAGTGGTGTTGATCTGGCTAATATTAATCAAATCTTGAGCAATTTAGATCAGAATTTTAACATCAGCTACTGGACTCTAATTCCTCCAGCTTTGATGCTGCTGCTCTCTTTATTTAAGGTGCCGGCAATTGCCTCCCTTTCGCTTAGCTTTATTACTGCTTCCATTTTTGCAGTTTTAACTCAGGGAGCCTCTTTTGCTGAAATTTTAAATGCAGCGGCTAATGGTTATCAGGCTGATACCGGACTGAAACTCTTAGACAGCCTTTTAACTCAGGGCGGAATCAATAATATGATGAGCACGGTTGCTATTATTATGGCCGGTACTGCAATGGGAGGAATTTTAGAAAAAGCAAGAATTTTAGAAGCGATTTTAGATTCGATGCTTGCTTTTATAAAAAAGCCCAGAGATTTAATCTTAATTTCTTTAAGCTCAGCCTATATTATGCTTTTAGCAACCGGAGAGATGTTTGTCTCAATTGTTATTCCTGGCCGGACTCTGGCTCCTGCTTATCAGGAAATGAAAATTAAAACCAGTGTACTTTCCCGATCTTTAGAAACCGCTTCTACCCTCGGCTGTTCAATTCTACCCTGGGGTGTTGTTTCAGTTTATGTCCAAAATGTAATGGAAATTGGGTTTAGCTATATTCCATATACATTTTTATCATTCCTGGCACCGATCATCGCAGTAATTTATGCGTTCAGCGGCAGCTTCATTTTTAAAAGTAAATAAATCGAAATAGTTTATATAATAATTTGATCTAATAAAAAATTAAGCGCTGTTCCTCATGCTGGAGCAGCGCTCTTTAT
>JAXKWB010000119.1:0-16081 GCA_036172385.1 Halanaerobiales bacterium
GGCGGATACAGTCAATCAAAAAAGTCTGGCTGAAATAATAAAATTAGCCTCTTCTTCGCGGGTGAAGGCAATTGGTGAATGCGGACTTGATTTTTATTATGATAACTCTCCTCGTGAAATTCAGGAGGAAGCTTTTAAAAAACAGCTCGATTTAGCCCTGGAGCTTAAACTGCCGGTTGTGGTACATTCGCGAGAGGCGGCGGCCGAAACTTTAGAAATTATAGATCAGACGGGTGACTTTGCGGAAAATTTAATTTTTCACTGTTATGCCTATGGGCCAGAAGAGATTGAGGAAATAATAAAAAGAGATTATTATGCAGCTTTTGGCGGGTTAATAACTTTTAAAAATGCTCAGCCAGTCAGAGATGCCTTAAAAAAGATGCCTTTAAATAGAATTCTGCTGGAAACTGATGCTCCTTATCTGACACCAGCTCCTAATAGAGGAAAAAGAAATGAGCCGGCTTATTTAGAGCATATTGTAAAAAAAGCAGCAGAAGTTAAAGAAATCAGTGCTGAAGAAATGGGAAAAATCACAACTGAAAATGCCGAAAAAGTCTATAATTTTTAATTTAAAATTAAATTAAATAAAACAAATTTTAGGGGGGAGCAAAAATGAAAATTGGAATTATTGGCTTGGGAGATATTGCCCAAAAAGCATATTTACCTTTAATTACTCAGCTGGAGGAAGTGGAACCATACTTTTGTACGAGAACTGAAACTACTCTGCGGCGGCTGGGAAAAAAGTATCGAGTTGATAAACTTTTTACTTCCTTAGAAGAGCTTTTAAAAGAAGATTTAGATGCAGCTTTTGTGCATGCTGCTACAAAAGCCCATTATTCCCTGGTAAAAAAATTGCTGCAGAATGAGATTCCTACTTTTGTTGATAAACCACTCACCTATCATTTAGAGCAGACAGAAGAGCTGATCCGGCTGTCCAAAGACAATAATGTGGTTTTAATGACCGGTTTTAACCGGCGCTATGTTCCAACCTATCGCTCGCTTCTAGAAATTGAAAAACCTAAGACAATTATTATGGAAAAGAATAGAACTCATCAGCCTGGAGAGCCCCGCAGTTTTATTCTGGATGACTGTATCCATGTAATAGACACCATTTCTTATTTAATGGGAGAAGTTGATCTTGATCAAATTGAGGTTAACAAAATTAAGCGAAAAAATAAACTTATTCAGGTGCTTTTAACTCTCAAAAAGGGAGAAAATACAGCAGTTGGAATTATGAACCGTGATAATGCAATTACTGAAGAAACACTGGAAGTAATGGGGCTGAAAGCAAAGAAAAAAATTAAAAATATTACCCAGATAGTTGATTATACAGCTGGTGGAGAAAAACTTTCACAGACAGCAGGTTGGAATAAAATGGGGTATGATCGTGGTTTTGTAGATATGATTGACGAATTTTTAAAGAGGAGTAAAATGGGACAAAATGACAAAGAGGAACTGGCAGCTGATTTATTAACTCATCGTCTGGCCGAAAAAGTGATTGAAGCATAGGACTAAGTAGTTTTTTGAAGTTTGAGATTGTTCTTTTTCTTAGAACTTAATTTTTGCCTGATCTAAGCAAATATGATAAAATTATAACAAATAATAAATTAAGGATGATTTAAAATTAATATGGAAAATAAAATTGCAACACCTTCGGAAACGAAAAAAATTCTCCGACAGCACAATTTAAACTTAAAAAAGAGTCTGGGACAGAATTTTTTAGTTGACTCAAATATCATTGAGATTATTACTGCAGCAGCAGATATTAAAGGTGATGAATTTTTAATTGAAATTGGGCCTGGAATTGGATCTTTAACTCAGTCACTTTTAGAAGATCTGGACAGTGGTAAATTGCTGGCAGTAGAAAAAGATGCAGCAATGGTTGGGGTTTTAGAGGATATTTTTGGGGTTGAAGAAAGACTTTACCTGCTCAATCAGGATGCTCTAAAAATCAGCTGGGAAGATGTAGTGGCTGAATATAATTCTGAGAATAGAAAGATAAAGCTGATTGCAAATCTTCCCTATTATGTGACAACTCCAATAATTATGGGAGTTTTAGAGAGTAATATTGAGCTGGAACAGATGGTTTTTATGGTCCAGAAGGAAGTTGGCGAAAGAATCTGTGCTGGCCCGGAAACTAAAAAATTTGGTTCCTTAAGTGTGGCAGTTCAGTATCATATGCAGCCGGAAATTGTTCACCAGGTACCTGCTTCAGTATTTATTCCACAGCCCGATGTTGATTCAGTGATAGTTAGTTTATCACCATATGAAGAAAATATTTATCAGGAAGAGGTAATAAGCAAAAAGTTTTTCTTTCAGATTGTTAAATCTATTTTCCAGCAGCGGCGCAAAACTCTGCGCAACAGTTTGAGCAAATCTGCGGTAATTAATCTTGATCGTGATCTTGTGACCCAGGCGCTGGAGGATGAGGGGATTGGACTAAAAAAACGGGGAGAAAAACTTTCGATTTCGGAGATGATTTCTATCAGCAATAGAATTTATAAGATGAGAAATAAAGCAGAGGATAATTAAGCAGATGTTTATAAATATAGTTCAATGCTTTTTCGAGAGGAGGCAGTAAAATGGTTAAAGTAAAGATTTGTGCGGGCAGTCACTGCTCACTTGTAGGAGCCTTAAATATTTTAGAGACTTTAGAAGAACTGCAGGAAGAATATCCCGATCAAATTCAGATTGAAAGAGTTGAATGTCTGGATAAATGTGAGGATATCAAAAAAGCTCCAGTTGTTAAAGTTGATGATGAACTTATTACTTCAGCTCAGAATCAGATTGTAATCAGCAAGGTAATGGAGAGGATAAAATGAGCAAACTAAAGGGTATTTATACTGATATAGTAAAAATCAGACGGATGGTCTTTGCTGAGCTGGCCAGTCTTGCTCTCAAAGATGCAGAGTGTGAAGAATTTGATAAAATACCTTATCGGATTATTGACACTGAAGAAGCTACATATCGCTCAAGTATTTTTAAGGAAAGGGCAATAGTTGCTGCTAGAGTCCGGATGGGACTGGGTATGGATTATGAAACAAATCAGGAACACAAACTGCTTTCTGAGGGGATTAGAGATTTTCTTAATAATGATAATCAACTGAAAGAGCCGCTGGTCAATGTAATTCGCTTTGCCTGTGAGAAATGCCCGACTAATGCTCATTTTGTCACCAATAACTGCCGTAAATGTCTGGCTCATCCCTGCAGTATTGTCTGTCCGGTAGATGCAGTTAGTATTGAAGAACACGCGGCCGTAATTGATCAGGAAAAGTGTATTAACTGCGGTAAATGCAAGGAAGCCTGCCCTTATGAGGCGATTGTTAATTATGAACGACCCTGTGCAGCTGCCTGTGGTGTTGATGCTATAGAAAGTGATGATTATAATCGGGCCAGCATTAATCAGAATAAATGTGTTAGCTGTGGCCAGTGTATTATCGCCTGTCCTTTTGGAGCTATTGCCGATAAGTCTATGATTTATCAACTTTTAAAATCAATTAAGAGGGGAGAAGATGTGCGGGCAATTATTGCACCCTCTTTTGTAGGCCAGTTTGGTCCCTTAGTTTCCGCAGAAAAAATTGTAGCAGCCCTAAAAAAATTAGGAATGAAGGAAGTTAGAGAGGTAAGTTTAGGGGCAGATTTTGCCTCCTTACATGAAGCTGAACTTTTTGCTGAAGATGTTCCAGAACAGCAGCCCTATATCGGAACTTCCTGCTGCCCATCCTGGACATATATTGCTGATAAGCATGTACCTGAAACCAGAGAAAATATTTCAGATTCAAGTTCACCCATGATTTTTGCAGCGCAGTCTGTAAAAGAAAATAATCAGGACAGCAAGGTTGTATTTATCGGGCCCTGTGTTTCTAAAAAGCTGGAAGCTTTAAGTGAAAATGTGAAGGATGAGGTAGACTTTGTAATTACTTTTGAAGAACTGGCAGCAATATTTGTTGCAGCAGATATTGAGCTGACTAAAGTTGAGGCTGAAGAAGAAATTAGTGATGCCTCTTATTATGGACGCGCCTATGCCAATGCTGGTGGAGTTGCAGAAGCAATCAGACAGAATTTAAAAGAAAAATATGAGATTGATCCTCCAATTACTAAAGCTGATGGGCTTGCAGACTGCCGAAAAACTCTAACTAAGGCTAAAGCAGGCGTACTTGAGGGACATCTGGTTGAAGGTATGGCCTGTGAAGGCGGCTGTGTTGGCGGACCTGGAACTTTACTGGCAACAAACCGGGGAGCTAAAAATGTGAGTAAGTTTGCAGATCAATCTCCATATAAATTTGCTTTTGAAAATGATAAGCTAAAGGATAGGGATAAATAATCTATTTTAATGGAGAAAATTATCGTTTTGGCCTGGATGTTTTGTTATCCAGATTTTTGCTAAAGCAGACATCTTATGGTATAATTACTTTTGAATTGTTTTTAAAATGAGGTGAATCTGATGGAAGAAAATGTTCTGGATAAAATAAAAGAGGAAGTAAAATCTTTTGTAGGCCATCGAGTCAGTGTTAAGGCCAATCGGGGCAGACGAAAAGCAGTGGAAAAAGAAGGCGTCTTAGAAAAAACACATGAGAATGTTTTTATAGTGAGAATTAAGGACCACAATCAAATTAGGCGGCTGTCTTATTCTTATTCTGATCTGTTAACAGACAATGTTGTTGTAAAGTCTAAAGATGATGAGGTTAAGATAGGAGTTTGATTTTAGATAGAGCAAATAAATTTAATAGAGCAGCCCTGGGTGGCTGCTTTTTTTCCTGTTATTTTTTCTCTAAATAGCTGGAAATTTTTTATACTGTCCTGCAGGTAGAGTTTTATTATGAATACCAGGATAACAGTATACTTTAAAATATGAAAGGGGAGATAAGTTTGGGAATTGACATGGCTATAGGCTTACTCGGTGGTCTGGGCCTCTTTATTTATGGAATGAAACAGATGAGTGAAGGGCTGCAGAAAACTGCCGGTAAAAGATTACGTCATTTTTTAGCTGCTATGACTTCAAAACCGATTATGGGTGTTGGGGTTGGAACAGTTGTAACTGCTATTATTCAGAGTAGTAGTGCGACTACAGTTATGGTAGTTGGTTTTGTTAATGCCGGGTTGATGACCCTATTTCAATCAATAGGGGTGATTATGGGTGCTAACATTGGTACTACAGTAACTGCCCAATTAATCGCATTTAAATTAGGTGATTATGCCTTTCATGCAATTGCAATTGGAGCTTTTACATATTTATTTTCTAAAAGCAAGAAATTTCAGTATATCGGTCAGGTTTTACTTGGATTTGGTTTGTTATTCTTAGGTTTGGAAACTATGGGAGATACAATGGCTCCTCTGGAAAATTCTCCAGTTTTTATTGACTGGATGGAAAATTTTTCGAGATATCCAATCCTGGGTATTTTAACCGGTATTGTGGTTACAGTTGCTATACAGAGTAGTTCAGCTTCCTTTGGTATTTTATTAGGCTTAGTTACAGCAGGAGTAATACATTACGAAGCTGCCATCCCAATTCTTTTAGGTAGTAACATTGGTACTACAGTTACTGCAATTTTATCAGCTATCGGAGCTAACTTAACTGCCAAACGAGCTGCAGCAGCGCATTTTTTATTCAATGTTTTAGGGGCTGGAATTATGATAGCCTTTATATATCTGGTGCCTGATTTTTCTCTGATGTTAGAAAATTTAATTTTAAACGTTAGCGGCTTTTTTGGTCAGATAAATCCTTCTGAGGAGAGACTGCTGGCTAACACACATACCTTTTTTAATGTAGTCAATACACTTATCTGGCTGCCATTTACGGGTTTTATGGTTTATTTGGTTAAAAAAATAATACCTGGGGAAGATCTAACCTTAAAAAGAGGTACTACCTTTATTGATGATAGAATGCTGAACACCCCTTATGTTGCTATTGATCAGGTTAAAAAAGAAATTTTGGCAATGGGTGAGATTTCTCGTAACATGGTCTGTGAGTCTGTAGATGGATTTTTAAATGGAGACGGAGAAGTTATTAAAAAGATCAGACATCATGAAGATATAGTAAATGAGATGGAAGAAGAACTTCTGCACTTTATTCAAAAAATTCCTCAGGCTCAATTAAATGATGTTGATATTAGAACTTTAGATAAGTATTTTGCAGTTGTTGATGATATTGAAAGTATCGCTGATGATGCTGATGATATTTCTGAATTAATAGAAAATCGCCTGGAAAACAAGCTTAAATTTTCTTCTGATGCTCAATCGACAATTCAGGAAGTATATTCTATTATTTGTGAGGTTTTGGATAAAACTTTAGAATTGATCGAAACTGATAATTTAGAAATTGCTGCAGAGATTCTGGAAGCAGAGGAAAAATTAGATCAAATGCAGATTCAATTTAGACAGCAAAGTATAAGCAGAATTAAAAGTTCTGATAAAAGTATCAATGATCCTAATTCGGGAATTATTCTTCTAGAACTGCTTGATGATCTGGAACATATCAGTGATCAGATGGCTGATATTGCACACAGTGTAATAGAAATATATGAAGAAGAAAGTGCTGGTCAAGAGGTAAAAGAGGTAAATGTGGTATAAGTTTACAATAATTTAACATTTAAATAGCTTTATTTGGGTAGAGCCTCCTTTTTATAGGAGGCTCTTTTTGCTATAATGGAGATAGTGACTTATCTAAATTAACCACAACTTTCGCTACGGTTTTCATTTACAACTGATTATAAGTTTTTCTAACTCGCTTCGCTCAGACATGGAAAAACTTTTTTATAATCAGTTGTATTCAAACCTGCTTCAGTTGAAGTGTTAATTTAGATAAGCCACTATCTCTGGGAATACTTAAAATTTGAGTAGGTATCTTAGTTTAACGAATTGTTCTAATGGTAGTTACATTGGAGTTTTCTAACTACCTGCGGTCCGACGCATTGCTGTGCTAGTATATATAAGGAGGTTTTCAATGAGCAGATCACTTTCTGAGATGTCACTGGAGGAACTGTGGCAGCTTTTTCCTATAATTTTAAAAGCTCATAATCCAGAATATAAAAATTGGTATCGGGAAGAGAAAGAAAAATTAGTTAAAACTCTGCCTGATGATTATCTTGAGCGAATCAATCACATTGGTAGCACTGCAGTTCCTGGTCTGCTGGCAAAACCAACAGTTGATATCTTGCTGGAAATTAAAAGAGAAGCTGATCTCTCAAAAATAGAAAGTAAGCTAAAAAATGATGGCTGGATTTTGATGCATAAAAATCGGGAAAATCAAGAACTGGATCTGGTTTTTAATAAAGGATATACACCAGAAGGATTTGCAGATAAGGTTTCTCACCTTCATTTGCGTTACTTTGGTGACTGGGATGAATTATATTTTCGAGATTATCTAGTTGCTCATCCTGAAATAGCAGCAAAGTATGGAGAGCTAAAGAAAAGTTTGGCAGCAAACTTCAAAAATAATCGTGATGGTTATACTAAAGCTAAAACCGAATTTATAAATAAGTGCACTGCTGAAGCCAGAAGGGAATTCAATCATAAATATTTGTCGAAAAAGAAGTGAAAATTTCGTCTTACTTTAAATAACAGGTAAAAAATAAGAAATCCGGGAGGATTTATAATGAAAAAAATTCTTGTAGTTGAAGATGAAAAAAATATTAGAGAATTAATTAAATTTAATCTGGAAAATTCAGGTTATCAGGTCGAAACTGCTGCTGATGGAAGAGAGGCGATGGATAAACTGTCCGGAGAAATTGATCTGGTAGTTTTAGATTTGATGCTGCCAGAAATTGATGGGATGGAAGTCTGCCGCCGAATGAGGGGCAGTCAAGAGCTGCGTCAGATTCCGATCATCATGCTAACTGCTAAGGGAGAGGAAGTTGAGAGAATTTTGGGACTGGAAATGGGAGCCGATGATTATATGACTAAACCATTTAGTCCCAGGGAACTGGTTGCTCGAATTAAAGCTATTTTCAGACGTCTTAAAGAATTTAAAGCAGACAGTGAAAAATTAAAAGATGAGATAATAGAAGCAGGTAAACTGAAATTAGATATTTCCAGACATGAGGTTATTTATGATCAGGAAAAGATAGTCTTAACCCCAAAAGAATTTGAACTACTCCGTTACCTGGTGATTAATCAGGGTAGAGTTTTAAGCCGGGATCTGCTTTTAGAAAAAATATGGGGCTATGAATATGCGGGAGACACCAGAACAGTTGATGTTCATGTAAGAAGGCTCCGAAAAAAGATTAAAGCTGATTATATAGCCACAGTCAGAGGGGTGGGATATAAATTTGTTAAGATGGAATAAGCTAGGTATAAAAAATCGATTAATTATAATCTTTGTTGTTATTCAGCTCTTAATTATTGGCTTAAGTTTTTATTATTTTAGCTCAAATCATCGTGAATTTTATCTGGAACAGGAAAAAATTAGTTTAAAGCATTATTCTCAGTTAATGCTTAATAATTTGGAAGCCGAAGAAATAAAAAATTCAAGTCAGAGTCTTCAGTCTAAGGTGGCTGATTGGGCGGCTGATTCAGAAACCAGGATTACTATTATTGCTGCTGATGGTCAGGTGCTGGCAGATTCGCATTATGATATTAGTGAAATGGATAACCACCGTAATCGTCCAGAAGTTGTTGAGGCAGTTCGCAGCGGCAGCTCAGGAACTGCAATTCGCTATAGTAATACAATAGGCGAAGAAATGCTTTACTATGCTGTTCCAGTAAAAAAACAGGGAGAACTTATTAGAGTTTTAAGAACTGCTCGCCCACTTAAGTTTATTAGAAGTGTTTTAATTGAAGATATTAAGAGTTATTTGTTTTTCTTTGTTATTCTGGCAGCAATTACAATCCTTCTGGGTTGGGGTTTAACCAACAGTATAGTTAAACCCCTGGAGACTGTTACCGAAACTGCCGAAAAAATTTCAGAAGGGGATTTAACCCAGCGTATACCTGTGAGAAAATATAATAGTGAAATTGAAAAATTGGCCCGGATGTTTAACTTTATGGCTGAGGAACTGGAAGAAAAGATTACTGAGATTTCTCAGGAAAAAAATAGAATTGAAGCAATTTTAGAAAGTATGGTAGATGGTGTAATTGCTGTTGATAAAGAAGGGAAAATTTCTCTGATTAATCCTGCAGCCCGTAGAATTTTTAATATAGAAGCTGAAAAAATAAAAGGAAAGGAAATTATTAGTTCCCTTTTCAATCATCGTATAGATATGTACTTACAGCGGGCATTTGATAAAAAGGAAAGTATCAGCAGGGAGATTAAATATAAAAATCCAGATGAAAAAATTATTCAAGCGACCTTTATTCCACTGCTTGACGGAAAAGAAAATATAAATGGAGGCGTTATTGTTCTAACTGACATTACTGAACTAAGGAAATTGGAAACAGTCCGCAATGATTTTGTGGCCAATGTTTCTCATGAACTGAGAACTCCACTTACCTCGATGATTGGTTATTTAGATACGCTTTTAGAAAGTGATATTGAAGATTCAGAAACGAGAGATAGATTTTTAAAGATAATTAAAGAAGAAACGGACCGGCTTTCAGTTTTAATTAAGGATTTAATGAACTTATCAAAGATTGAATCACAGTCATTTGATCTAGAAGCGGATAATTTTAAAGAAGTGTTAAATAAAGTTGTTAATTTACTGCATAAAAAAGCTGAGGATAAGAATATTGATTTTAAAGTTGAAGTGCCAGAAAAACTGCCGTTAGTTTATATGGTCCGGGAACAGATCAAACAGGTGCTGATAAATTTAATTGATAATGCAATTAAGTATACACCTGCCGGTGGAAAAATAACGGTTAAAGTAGAAAAAGAAGGAGATAAAGTTTATTTTTCAGTTAAAGACAATGGAATTGGAATCCCTCAGGCTGACCAGGAAAGAATTTTTGAAAGATTTTACAGAGTTGATAAAGCCCGCAGTCGGGCTCTCGGTGGAACAGGAATTGGACTTTCTATTGTCCGGAATATAATTAAACAGCACGGCAGTGAAATCCAGGTTAAAAGTAGGGAAGGCGCAGGCAGTGAGTTTTACTTCTATTTAAAGATTGCTGAATAAAAGTATATATGTGTATCAGGTACAAAAAGGCCTTTTCGTACCTGGTACAGGTGAAAAGAAGTACAATTTAATCTTCAGGTTTGACAAAGTAATTTTTTAAGCTTATAATATGAGTGAAATCGAATATAAACATATAAAAATAAAACAGGAGGCTTTTATTATGACTAAAAAAGAAGAAAATATTCAAGAACCTGAAGCTAAGAGCTTAGGTGTTTTCGAAAAATATTTAACAGTCTGGGTTATAATCTGTATAGTTACTGGAGTTGCAATTGGTCGCTTGTGGCCGGCATTTCCAGATACTTTAAGCCAGTGGGAATACGCTCAGGTTTCAATTCCAGTGGCAATATTGATCTGGTTTATGATTTATCCAATGATGGTTCAGATTGATTTCAGCAGTATTTTAGAGGCCGGGAAAAAGCCAAAAGGTTTGACAGTTACTCTGGTATCTAACTGGTTGATCAAACCTTTTAGCATGTATTTTTTTGGCTGGTTATTTATTCGCTTCTTTTTTCAAAACTTTATTCCAGCAGATTTAGGTGTCCAGTATGTAGCTGGAATGATTTTGCTGGGTTCAGCTCCCTGTACGGCGATGGTTTTTGTCTGGAGTTATTTAACAGATGGTGATCCTGCATATACATTAATTCAGGTGGCAGTAAATGATCTGGTTTTAGTTTTTGCTTATGCACCTCTGGTAATGTTCTTGCTGGGCTTGAGTGAGATGACAGTGCCCTGGAATACAATTTTATTATCTGTTATTTTATATATCGTTGTACCACTTATGGCTGGTTATATTTCCCGAAAATACTTAATTAAAAATAAGGGGCTGGAATGGTTTGAAAATGTATTTTTATCAAAATTAAGTAATTTTACGGTAATTGGATTATTGATGACTTTAATAATCTTATTCTCTTTTCAGGGAGATGTAATTATCAATAATCCTCTGCACATTTTATTAATTGCAATTCCTTTAACCATCCAGACCTTTTTTATTTTCATAATTGCTTATGGCTGGGGGAAGTTATGGAAGATAGATCATTCAGTAGCTGCACCAGCAGCAATGATCGGAGCCAGCAACTTCTTTGAACTGGCAGTTGCCGCTGCAATTTCAATTTTTGGAATCGGTTCTGGAGCTGCACTGGCTACAGTAGTTGGAGTGCTGGTTGAGGTTCCTGTAATGCTGGTGCTAGTTAAGATAGCTAATAAAACCCGTACCTATTTTCCGGAAGCGGCTAATAACTAGACACAAAAAAATTGATTTGATGTCTTTCAATCCATAATTAAAAAAATGAATTTACTGAAAAAATAATGGCTGCTTTTGTGATTGAAAATGGTAACGATCTGTAGGAATTGCAAAAATAAATAATAACTATTTGACACCTGCTTTCACTAATGTGAGCAGGTCTTTTTTTGTGGCTAAAATACTTCTTATATTTTTATTAGCACAAACAAATATTGATATAGAAGCTTTGAAATAACTTTTCTGCCTCTATATTAATGTAATTTGAAAATTTAGTTTGACATGAGAATAATATCAGCATATAATCATATTAGTAAATATTAATATATGAGGAGAGAAGTTATGAAAAAATTACTTTGTTTTCTAAAATGTATAGCTGACGAAAACCGTCTTAAAATATTAAAACTGCTGCTGGATGGTCAGTACTGTGTCTGTCAGCTGCAGGAATTATTAAATAAATCACAGTCCAGTGTTTCTCAGCATCTGAGTTATTTTAAGGATTTGAATCTATTAAAGGAAGAGAAAAGTGGTAAATGGATCTATTATTCAATTGATAGAAATATTTATGATGATTATCTGGCTAAGTTAATCTCTTTAAAGGCAGATTCTTTAAACGAATTGAAATTGCCAGAACTAAAAAACAAAATAGATAATTTGGAGTCTGCAGCAGAAATCAAATCAGGTTCTAAAGGAGGCTGCTGTTAGTGTTTACAGTATTTGAAAGGTTTGCAGATTTAGTCGCTTATAGCTTATTTGGACTTCAGGCAGAAACAAGGCTAGGGGATTCAGTTCATTTCTTTTTCTATGATACAACTAAGATTATTTTTCTGCTGTCAATAATGATTTTTTTTATCTCAATTATCAGGAGTTATTTTCCACCAGAAAAAACAAAAAAACTTTTAAGTAATTACAGAAAAATCACCGGACATATTATGGCTTCACTGCTGGGGGTTGTGACTCCATTTTGTTCCTGTTCTTCAGTACCAATTTTTATTGGTTTTGTGGAGTCGGGAATTCCACTGGGTATTACCTTCTCTTTTTTAATTACTTCACCTATTGTAAATGAGGTGGCCTTAGTAATGCTCTATACTATCTTTGGCTGGAAAATTGGAACACTTTATCTGGCCAGCGGAATTTTAGTTGGGATAGTTGGAGGAATTGTGATTGAAGCACTCGGTATGGAAAAACAGGTAGAAGAATATGTATATCAGATTAGTGCTGGAGAGAGTGAAGTTGAAGAACTAGAGTGGAATGATAGAATTGATTTTGCTAAAGCAGAAGTTAAAGAAATTGTAAGCCGGGTCTGGAAATATGTGATTATAGGTATTGGAATTGGGGCTGCAATTCATGGTTATGCCCCAGCCGAATTACTGGCTGAGTATGCAGGACCAAATAATCCACTTTCTGTTATTGCAGCAGTAATTGTTGGGATTCCACTTTATGCTAATGCAGTGGGGACAATTCCAATTGTAGAAGCTTTAATGGGTAAAGGAGTTGCGCTGGGAACTGCTTTGAGCTTTATGATGGCTACCACCGCCTTGTCTTTACCGGCAATGGTTATTCTGCGCAAGGTAATTAAACCAAAACTGATTACGGTTTTTGTAACAGTAGTTGGAGTTTCAATTATTGGAGTAGGTTATATGTTTAACTTTATTATGTAATGGTACCAGGTACAAATCGATCGATTTGTACCTGGTTAAAAAAAATAAAATCACAAACTAAAATTAAAAGAGGAGTGTTAATTATGGAAATTAATATTTATGGACCAGGGTGCAAAAATTGTGTTAATTTAGCTGATAATGCAAAAAAAGCTGTGGCAGAAACAGGTGTTGAAGCCAAAATAGTTAAGGTAGAAGATATGAAAGAAATTGCAATGGCTGGTATTATGAGCACCCCGGCAATTGGTATTGATGGAGAGGTTAAGATTAAAGGTAGAGTAGCAACTGTAGAAGAGATAAAAGAATTAATAGCTTAAACTAAGTTAATGAAGGTAAATAAGTTATTTAAACCGCCTTTCGGGGTGGTTTTTTATTTGTTAACATTTTGTTAACATAATAGATTAATTGCTTTATGGATAGATTGCTGTTATACCAATCATTATATTAGTTTTAATTAATCAAAATTATTTAACTTACTGCAATGTTACTGCAATAGCAAAATAAAGTGTATTCTGAATCTTGAATGAAGATCTGAGGATTCTTTTTGTTCATAAAGTTTCACAGCGGCGGAACTTAGTTGCAAAATTTTGTCAAAAAGCTTGATTTTGGATCTCTCAGCTGTTAAAATTAAATTGTAAATTTATTGATCTAATTTACAAAAAGGAGGGAAAGTTATAATGGCAAAAATTAAAACAGCGGGTGCAACTGATATAGAAAAAGATAAACAAGATTTAGTGGATTTAATGAATGATAATATTTCTGAAGAAATGAAAGAATTGTTAGATGAAAGTTTATATATTTCCAATACTGAAGAAAATAATAATTTTAGGATTGTAACCAGAGGTGGTACTATAGATGCCAACTAAGGATGAAATTAATCAAGAAATAATTGGGGCTAAGAGGAGAGCACGAGCTTCTCAAGATACTGTTAGAAGAAATTATTTAAAAGAACTTAGTGATTATGCTGAAAGAGATGTTATTGTATATGCAAGCGCATTTTTATCTAAGAATGTTCCAAATCAGGCACGGGGTGCTTTAAGTATTGTTCCCCAAGATATAGAAGGTTTTATGTCTTCGCTTCATGGTCTTCAAGGTGATAAACTAGATCTGATTTTGCATAGCCCAGGAGGGGCTTTGGAAGCTGCAGAACAAATAGTTAATTATCTTAGAAATAAATATAATTATATTAGAGCTATTATTCCTCAAAATGCTATGTCTGCTGCGACAATGATAGCGTGTGCTTGTGATGAAATATTGATGGGTAAGCATTCTGCCATTGGACCAATAGATCCTCAGATTAATATGGGCAATTTTGTAGCTCCAGCACAATCAATATTGGATGAATTTAATGAGGCCAAAGAAGAAGTTCAAAAAAATCCTAAAACTGCACCTTTATGGGTAAAAAAAATAGAAAACTATCCTCCTGGTTTTTTGAGGACATGTCAGCATTCTATAGATTTATCGAGAGATAAAGTTGCTGAATGGTTAAACTCTTATATGTTTAAAGGGGAAGACATGGAAGAGAAATGTAATGAGATTGCAAATTGGCTGGGGGATACCGAAGAACACAAAACTCATGGCAGACCAATTTGTTTTGATGAAGCAAAAGACCATGGGTTAAAGGTAACTGCTTTAGAAGAAGATCAGGAACTTCAAGAAAAGGTTCTGTCAATTCACCACTCAACTATGATAACTCTGGAAAATACCGCTTGCATAAAATTAGTAGAAAATCATAATGGAAAAGGTGACTTTACAATAATAGAAAATAATTAAAATTTGTTTTTTAAAATAATTAATATTAGTATTTGATTTTATACTTTGAGAAAGCTTGATTCGAGAGGTATCACATAGTATTTAGGTGATTGCAAATTTTTTGTTTTGATAACGATTTGACAACAATAATGAAATAGAGTGATATTTAACCTCTGGAGAATATGAACTATTAGAGCTCTGGAGGCTTTTTTTATCTATAAAATCTGAAGATTATAAACTGTTATATTAAATTTATTATTTATATTATTTTTCCATATTTTTTGCAGGAATTCAAGCTTGAATGTTTAAATATATACTAAGGTTGTAATTTATTTAATAACTTATTAGTGAATATTGTTTTATAATGGAGGTAAGATAATTGACTGCTGAAATATCTATTATGAATAAACGTGCTATAGCTCTAGCTGCAGATAGTGCAGTAACTATTGGTAATGGAGATAAATTTTATAATACTGCAAATAAAATTTTCACTCTTTCAAAATATTATCCCGTCGGTATTATGGTTTCAAATAATGTTGAGTTTATGGGAGTTCCGTTAGAGATAATTATTAAACAATATCGTGAAACAATTAATGAAAAAGAATTTAAAACTTTAAAGGAATATGCCGAACATTTTCTTGAATTTTTACATAGCGATAATATGAATTTAAGATTATATGAAAGCCAATATATTGATAATTTTCTATTTCAGCTTGATAATAATTTATCTGAGCGATTAAAGAATAAACATAATGAGAAAGTTGAAGAATTGCAAAGACCAATGAATAGTGAAGAACTTTTGGAACTAAGGATAAAAATCATTAATGAATTTTCAGAAATTATAAAAAACAAAACTTTGTTAAATAATGTTCCAGAAGATTTAGATAAATATGTATTAAATAATTATATGGGAATTATTGATAATCATATCAAAAAATTTGTTGATATAGATAATTTAGATCCTGAAATTTTAAGAGAGCTTAAAAATATTTATGCTAAAGTCTTTAAAACTGATTGGTTTGGCAGACAATATTCAGGTTTAGTAATTGCTGGTTTTGGCGATAATGACATCTTTCCTTCATTGATATCTTATAAAGTATCAGGAATTATTGATGGATTTATACGTTATAATATTACTAATGAAAAGCAAATAAGTCTAGAAAATAGTTATAGTATAATACCTTTCGCTCAAACTGAAACAGTTAATACTTTTTTGAATGGAATTAGTCCTAATTATATTGAGATATTAGATAAAAACTTTGTAAATAGTATTATAAATAATTTGGATGAAATTAATGAAAAAATACCTGTAAATAATTTAACTGATGAAACCATAAGTATAATAAAGGATTATTTGCATGATAATTGGAATGAAGTCTTAAATG
>JAXKWB010000120.1:0-5981 GCA_036172385.1 Halanaerobiales bacterium
CCATATTATGAATTTAAAAGGTCAATTACCTCTTTTTTAGCCGGGATAGAATTCTGGGCACCCATTTTTGTAGTGCTTAGGGCTGCGGCTGCATTGGCAAACTCAACCGCTTCTCTTAAATTGTTCTCATTATAACTTGCGGCAAAAGCACCTGCAAAACAATCTCCGGCAGCGGTAGTATCGATCGAATTTACCTTTTTCCCATTAAGGAAAAACTCTTCATTTTCAGATTTAACATAAACGCCTTTTTCTCCCAGGGTCAAGATAACAATTTTTATTCCTTTTTTTCTCAGCAGATTGGCTGCTTTTTTATAATTATTTTTGGACAATTTGATCCCCAATATTTGTTCAGCCTCAGTGATATTGGGAGTTAAAACATCAATTTTTGAAAATACATCATCCGGTATTTTATTAGCAGGTGCTGGATCTAAAACAACTTTTATCCCTTTTTCAGCAGCCATTTTTGTGGTCTTAAATACTGTTTCTAAAGGGATTTCCATTTGTAATAATATATAATCTATCCTGGAAATCTTGTTTTTAACCTTTTCTATATCAGAAAAGGTTAGTTTTCCATTAGCACCCGGTATTACGATTATGGTGTTTTGTCCTTTTTGGTCAACATTGATAACTGCAGTTCCGGATTTATATTTTTCAGATTCATATAAATAATCAAGATTTACATTGTGATCTTTCAGGCTCTTCTTTAATTCCTGACCAAATTTATCTTTTCCTATTTTTCCTAACATCCAGGTGTCAGCACCAAGTTTAGCTGCACTAACAGCCTGATTTGCTCCCTTGCCACCAGGTTTTTCTAGCAGAGATTCTCCTAAAACGGTTTCTCCAATTTGCGGCAATTTTTTAGTTTTAGCTACCAAATCCATATTTATACTGCCAATAACAAGTATATTATTCAAAAGTCTAACCCCTTTCTATACCACACCAATCAGATATAAATTCTGCATAACTTAAAATGCTGTCAATATACTGATTGATAGAAATTTTTTCATCAATACTATGAGCATCTTCTGGATAACCCGGTCCATACACAACAGTTGGTGTATTACCTATATTCTGTAAAAGTCGAGCATCATTACCTGCAGGAGATGCTGTTATATCTTTTTCTTCCGGTATATATTTCCGAAAAGTTTTTACCAAATCATGTTCTGTGGATATTTCATAGGGACTTCCTTCCTGATAGATCTCTATTTCTAATGGATTTTCTCTTAACCAGGGATCTCCCTGCACTATATTGCCGAGAGTTTGCTCAACATCATTTTGTATTTCTTCTTTTTCCAAACCGGGATAATAGTGCAGACAGAGTTTGAATTCACAGTTTGAAGGAACAGTAGACCCTGCCTCACCACCTTTGATAACTCCAATATTTAAGGTAGGAGGAGGCATCAGCGGATGTTTATATTTCATAAGCCAGTTATGTTCCATTTCTTCTAACCCATCAATTAATTTTATAGCTTTTTTTATAGCGTTAACACCTTTCCATTTTTGAGAAGAGTGAAGGGACTTACCTTTTACACCAATTTTATAGAATATAAATCCCATATGGCCTACCTGTAAATCAAGGGATGTAGGCTCACAAATTACAGCACCATCAGCCTTATATCCTTCCTGTACTAAACCGAGTGTCCCATTTCCTCCACCTTCCTCATCTACAACACTCTCAAAAATAACATCACCTTTCAGCTGATAACCAGCAGTTTGAATTAAATCAACTGCCAGAAGAGAAGCGGCCAGACCTCCCTTCATATCACAGCTGCCAAGTCCATATATATCACCATCTATTTCCTCACCTAAAAAAGGATCATGTTTCCACATCTTTTTTTCTCCATAGGGCATAGTATCGATGTGCCCATTTAAAATCAGAGATCTACCATCACCACTTCCCGAAAATTCACCTACTAAATTAGGGCGATCTTCATAATTATGACCGGGATTACCCTCTTTATATTTTTCGATAGCCGCCTGAATTTTTTCTTCTTTCATTTCCACATATTCTGTTTTGCCGCCCATTTGATCAATAAGTTTTTCTAAGTACTTCTGTCCATTAAGTTCATAACCACCATCTATACCATGACCTACAACTCTGGTATCAATTTTTACTAATTCTTTTAATACTTTGATATACCTATCTTTATTTTCTTCAAGTTTATCTTTAAGAATACCTTTTAAACTCATAATTTCCTCCAATCAAGTTATTCATATTTGGCAAGATTATCAATTAAAATATTCCAAAAGAGATCCTGGTTTAAAGTAATAGCAACATCAGCATTTGCAGGCTGATCGCTTTTATGGTTGAAATCACAGACGGTGCGGCCATAAGTCAATCTGCTGTCAACTTCAACATCAACCCTCATATGTTCAGTGGTAAATACATCATCATCAATCAATTTGGCTACTGCACACACATCATGTAGGGGAGGAGCATCAAAACCAAAGACTTCATGATAAGATTTACCAAAGAATTTCAATAATTCTACCACTAAGTCACCAACTTTATTATCCAAAGCTTTAATTCTGTCTAATATTTCTGGATAGGCTTTTGCCTGATGAGTTAAATCCAAACCGGCCATGGTAATTGGCAAACCACTTTCAAAAACTATTTTGGCAGCTTCTGGATCAACATAAATATTGAATTCTGCTGAAGCTGTTTCATTTCCAGTACCATAGGCTCCACCCATTAATACGATTTCTTTTATATTTTCTTTGATTTTTGGTTCTTTTTTAAAAGCCAGAGCGATGTTTGTCAGTGGCCCAGTTGGAACCAAGGTAAGATCTCCATCTGCTTTCATAGCTTCTTCAATAATAAAGTCTACAGCATGCTGATCTTCAGGTTCGATTTCTGGTTCGGGGAATTTAGGTCCATCAAGACCGGTATCTCCATGAATATCCTGAGCGATTACCTGTTCTCTTACTAAAGGTTGATCCATCCCGGCATAAATAGGGATATCCTTAATCCCTGCAAAACTGCAGATATTTAATGTGTTCTGTACAGTTTTAGCCAAAATTTGATTTCCTGCCACCACTGTAATTCCTTTTAAATCCAGAGCCTCAGATTTTGCAGCCAGCAAAATCGCTACTGCATCATCATGGCCGGGGTCAACATCCAGAATTATCTTCTTTTTTTCCATTATTTTACTCCTCCTATTGTGTTATTCTAAACGTTAAAACTGATGTTTATTTGAATATATCTTCTGAATCAGAATCTTTTTTTCTTCTGTATCTAATAGTACCGATGGTTATTGCTATGACTGTTGCAACATAGGGTATCATCAGCATAAACTGAGACGGCAGCCCAAGACTGCTCTGCAAATTATTACCCAGTGCCTCAGTAAAGCCAAAGAAAAGACTGGCAAACCAGGTTTTAATAGGAGTTATACCTCCAAAAAACATAGCAGCTACTGCAATAAAACCTCTTCCATTTGTCATGTTCTCAATAAACTGAGTTGTATAACCCAATGACAGATGGGCTCCCGCAATTCCTCCCATTATTCCACTTACAACTAGAGTTTGATATTTTTTTAAGGTTACATTTATCCCAGCTGCTTCAACTGCTTCCGGACGATTACCAACAAAACGAATTCTCAATCCCCAGGTCGTCTTATAAATAAGAATAAAGAAAACAAAAACCAGTATTATTGATAAATAATCAGTAAGTAAATAGCCACTAAATAATTTATTCAATAAGGGAATATTAGCGATAATTGGAATCTCAAGTTCCGGAATTGGAACTATCTCAGGGCTATAAAAACTACCAGAAGTTTCAAAAATATTTACTAATAGAAATCTGGTAAAAGCAATTGCAAATAAATTAATAGCAATCCCGGCCACAAAAATATTGGCCTGAAATTTAAGATGTAAGACTGCAATTATTAATGCTAAAATTATCCCCGCGATAATTGCGGCTGATAGACCGGCTACCCAGCTGCCCGTAAAATAACTAACCGCTACAGAAACAAAGGCTGTGGTCAACATAATTCCTTCGACCCCAATATTAGTCACACCAGAAAGCTCAGTCACTATTAGTCCCATTGCTGCAAGTGTAATTGGCGTGGACATTCGTACAGCAGCCCTTAATATATTCAAATTCAATATCAATCCTAAATCATCCAACTTCCATCACCTCTTCGTCTGAGCTATTTTGAGCAGTTACACTGGACTTTTTAATATCAATAATCACCTTTGCTGCTGCAAAAAGAATTATTAAAGCTTCAATAATTCCAATTACTTCTTTGGGAATACCAGTAAAACGCTCCATCCCAATTGATCCTGATCTCAAAACAGCAATAAAGAAGGCAACAAAAGGTAATGCTTTAAGATTGTTTCTTGATAAAAAACCTATCATAATTCCATCAAAGCCATAACCGGGAGAAAATTGATCAATAAAATAACCATGAATTCCTGATATCTGGATACCGCCAATTAATCCTCCTACCATTCCACTCATAATCACAGTAAAAATCACAACAATTTTAGATTCCATACCAATATACTGAGAAAAGAACGGATTGCTACCTACAGAATTAATTTTATAGCCGACCGTTGTTTTGCTGATTAACCAGATAAAAAAGATTAAAACAGCAATGGCTATAAATATACCTATATTGGCTCGGCTGGGAAACATAATCTTTGGTAGAAGAGCAGAATCCTGAAGGTTAGGGGTCTGTGGAATACCAACATTGGGATTCTTAAAAGGATGGTTAACTATATAACTTGTAAACTGAATCGCTACATAATTAAGCATAATAGTTAAACAAACTTCATTAACATTAAATTTTGCATTTAAATATCCGGGAATTAAAGCCCATGCCCCTCCAGCAATTGCAGCTCCCATCAGCACTATCGGAATATGTAAGACAGCAGGCAGCCCTGTGATATACACTCCTAAAAAGGCAGCTGTAATCCCGCCAAAATAAAGTTGACCTTCAACACCAATATTAAAAAAGGAAACTTTTGCGGCGATTATGAAAGCTAACCCTGATAAAAGAAGAGGAACAAATCTTTCCAGTGTACCTCCAAAATTAAACTTACCGCTAAATGCTCCTTTAAGCATTTCAGTATAGGCAACTGCCGGACTATAACCTAAAAATATTATAACGATAGTACCGATAATAAATGCTGCAGCTATAGCTATAAGGACATTGATCGTTGTCTGATATTTGTATAATATCTCCATAAGTGATTTATTTTTCAAGCCGAATCACTCCTTTGTTTAACTCCGCCGGTCATTAGATAGCCTAATTCCTCTTCTGTAGCTTCTTCTCGATCAACTTCACCAGCTATTTCTCCCTCATACATCACTATTATTCTATCACTTAAAGTCATAATTTCTTCCAGGTCGGCTGAAATAAGCAGAACTCCTTTGCCTTTTTCCCTTTCCTCCAGTAGAATAGATCTGATAAACTCCATTGAACCAATATCTACTCCTCTAGTTGGTTGAGCAGCGACTATAAAGTCAGCACCCTCCGAGATTTCGCGAGCAACAACTACTTTCTGCATATTTCCACCGGATAAATCTCCAACTTCAATAGAGGGATTGGGAGGTCTAATATCAAATTTTTCGATCAAATTTTTGGCATAATCTTTTACCTTATCAAACTGGATTACTATTCCTTTAGAAAAAGGATTATCGAATAACTTATTTGCAATCAGATTTTCCTGAATGGTCATCTCTGCACAAACTCCCATTATATTTCTATCTTCTGGAATATGGGATAAACCTTTGCGTCTAATTTCTAGAGGAGATAGCTCACTAATTTCTTCCTGATTCAAAATCACTTTACCTTCGTTAAAACTTTTTAAACCTGTTAAAATTTCAACTAATTCACTCTGACCATTACCGTCAACACCAGCGACCCCGAGAATTTCTCCTTTTTTTACATTAAAAGAGATATCCTTTAAGGAAGAAAGTTCTCTTTTACCTCTGCCACTTAAATTTTTAACTTCTAATACACTTTCCCCTTTTTTAG
>JAXKWB010000121.1:0-5491 GCA_036172385.1 Halanaerobiales bacterium
ATCAAAAATCCTGATTTCTGGAATATAAGGGGTTTTTAATAAGTTACTATTGATTTAAAATTTCATAAACCCGTGAATTATTATATTCACTATAGGGGTTTTCTCTCCTTAATCTCTCTAAAACCTCTCTGCTTTTTTCCATTTCTCCGGCTTCACTCAGCATTAAGCCCAGATTATAAAGAGCTTCGTCATAATAATTTGTATTCTTATATTCATCTAAATAGATTCGATAAAAATGTTCGGCTGACTGATAATTGTCCATTTGATCATAACTCCGAGCCAGCAAAAATAGGCTTTCTCTTCTCAAATAGTCAGTCTCTGTTAAGTTATAAATACTGTTAAATATATCCGCAGCATTCTGATAATCCTGATTCGAAAAATATTCCATTCCCAGATTAAATAATTCCTGCTCTGTACCTTCTTTTAAAAAAGTTCTGGCTTCTGCCAATTCTTGCTTTTGCTCTTCGCTTTCCCTTAACTCCTGAATACTATCAAAAGATATTAGTGACTTATCATTTTGATACTGGAGCAATTCAACCCGGTTCAAAGAATCTACATTTCCTGTATTTTGTTTACTATTTTTACTTTCCCTGTTCTCTGCGTTAATATCTGAAGAAGCATTTTCAGTTTCAGAATCTGACTTCCCCGACTCCTGAGTAGTAATCTCTTCCTCAGCAGTAATAGAATTATTCCCGGTATTTTGTGAAGATTCCTGCTGTCGTTGATTTTCTTCAACCTCAGATCGAGCAAATTCAAAACCCTGGATATTATTCTCAATCCACTTAAAGGGGCTGAGACCACTTATATTCAAAAAAACAGCAAATAAAAATACTGCGATTACCCCTGCAATCAGAGCACTCTTTTTATTTGTCTCTGATTTAAAATTAAAAGCATTACTATTTCTATCCTCTTCTTCACACTGCATAATATAATTTTTAATATTCTGGTTTCCGGAATCTAAATCATAAGCCTGATAAAAATATTCCAGTGCCTTTTTATAATTTTCATCTTTCTTATATAAAAGCCCCAGAATTACATAGGGCTCAATCAATTCATCATATTCTGCTATCAACTTTTTTAAAAACTGTATCTTTTCATTTCTGTTTGCTTCATCATTAAATAAAATATCTTTATATTCTTTTCTGATTTCTTTAAAGTCCTGTTTTGTAATTAATTCCAGATAATCCCGGGCTTTATTATTATCTCTCTGCAGAGAAAGACTTTTACGCCAGGTTTTTTCGGCTTTATCAAATCTACATTTTAAATAATAAGCCAGCCCCAACAAATTAAGTGCAGACACACTTTTAGAATTAAATTTTAGACATAATTTTAATTCATCAATTGCATCTGAAACATTATTATTTTTTATAGAATTCATAGCATCTTTGTAATTAGCACTATTTTTTTTCATTATAACAACCTTTCCAGATATAATATCTTCTATTTTTATTTTATCACATAAAAAGCAATCTGAAAAGAAAAAAAGACAGCTGAAAGTTGAACCTTCAGCTGCCCCTTTATAATATTTGTTTTTTTAAAATATTGTATTATGCAGTTTCTCTTCTATTTAAGACATCAATCATTACAGCTAATATTATAATAAAACCTTTAACAATCATCTGATAAAATGTATTAATTCCCAAAAGACTCATTCCATTATTGATAACTCCAATGATAATGGCACCAATAACTGTACCTGTAATTGTACCCACACCACCCATAAAACTGGTTCCTCCAATGATTACAGAAGCAATGGCATCCAATTCAAACCCATCACCAAGATTTGGAGAAGCACCATTTAAACGGGAAGCTAGCAAAATACCTGAGGCAGCACTTAGGACACCTGTAATCACAAAAACCATAGTTTTTGATTTCAAAATATTTATTCCAGAAAGCCAGGCTACCTTTTCATTGCCCCCAATAGCATATAATTTACGGCCAAAGCGTGTTTTTTGTAAAGTATAAATTCCAATCATTACAATTACGGCAAAGATAGCTACAGGAATCGGAATTCCCTGATAACCAATGAAGATCAAGAATCCAGAAATGAAACCAGCTACAGTAAGAATGATTCCACCTGTTAATTTGGCTTTATTTCTAACTTTTTCTCCATTCTGAATCTCAATACTGGTTTTAAAAACAGCCCAGATTCCCAGAGCAAGGGCTAAAACTAGTATAATCAATGAAGGCAGTTTGGCAATATAGCCACTACCAATACTGGCAAATGTACTATTGGTTACCGGAACTGACACTCCCTGGGTTAAAACAAGGCTTAGACCTCTTGCAATTGTCATTACCCCCAGAGTAATAATAAAGGGGTGAATATCAAACTTGGCACTCATAAATCCATTAAAAAATCCTATAACTCCACCAATTCCAACTAAAGTAATTAAAATTGCAAGCCACATTCCAAATCCTGCCTGCATCAGTAAAGTAACGGTAACTGCCGATAAACCAACAACAGAACCAACTGAAAGATCAATCCCAGCCAGCAGAATTACCATAGTCATCCCAACAGCAATTATTCCATTAATAGTTACCTGGCGCACCAGATTAGTCAGGTTTCTGGAACTTAAAAATGAAGGTGATAAAAAACTTAAAATAATAATTAAAAAAATTAATGCTATAAATGTACCATTATTTTTGATAAACTTCTTCAAATTTATTCAACTCCTTTATTACCAGTAGCATATTTCATTATTGTTTCCTGATCTGCTTCAGAACGCTTTAACTCAGCAGTTTTCTTGCCCTCTGACATGACAACTATTCGATCACTCATGCCCATAATTTCTGGCAGCTCAGAAGAAATCATAATCACTGTAACACCCTGCTCGACCAGCTGATTCATCAATCTATAAACTTCAGTTTTAGCACCAACATCAATTCCTCTAGTTGGCTCATCTAAGATTAAGACATCTGACTCAGTAATCAGCCATTTACCAATTACAACTTTCTGCTGATTACCTCCACTTAACTTTTCTACAAAAACATCCAGACCTGGAGTTTTAATATTTAATTCATCAACATATTTATGAGCTACAGCCCTTTCTGCATGATTATCCATCGCTAACTTTGAGCTGAATTTTTCAATTGAAGGCAGAGTCATATTCATTACCAGGTTTTTATCTAACAGCAGTCCCAGTTCTTTTCTATCCTCAGTAACTAATGCAATACCATTATTGATTGCATCAACTGGAGCTTTGATGTTTAGTTTCTCACCATTTAGGTAAATCTCACCTTCGCTTTTTTTCCCATAAACTCCAAAAATAGCATTAACTAACTCTGTTCTTCCAGCTCCCATCAAACCAGAGATGCCAAGGATTTCACCTCTGTAAGCTGAAAAAGAAACATTATCTACCAGTTTTTTATCAGAATTAAATGGATCTGGAACTGATATGTTCTTCACTTCTAGAGTCTTTTCGCCTCTTTTAAAATCATGTTTTGGAAAAAGATCGTCAATGTCTCGTCCAACCATTCTGGTTATAATCTCATCTAAAGTAACCTGGTCGATCTTAATTTTATCTCCAATTGTTGAACCATCTCTTAAAACCACAACCGAATCCGCTATTTCCTTAATTTCTTCCATTTTATGAGAAATATAAATTATTGAAACTCCACTGGCTCTTAACTCGTTGATTACTGTAAAAAGTTCATTAATCTCTGATTCAGTAAGAGCAGAAGTAGGCTCATCAAAAACTAGAATCCTGGTATCTAAAGAAAGTGCTTTTGCAATCTCAACCATCTGCTGTTTTCCAACAGTTAAATCCCCAAGTTCTGTTCTTGGATCAATATTCATATTAAGTCGAGACAGCATTTTTGCAGCATCATCATACAGCTGTTCCCACTTGATTCCACCAAATTTATTTAAAGGATGTCGATCTAAAAAAATATTTTCGGCAACAGATAGGTCAGGCAGCAAATTTAATTCCTGATGAATAATCCCAATCCCGGCTTCTTCTGCTTCTCTTGTGTTGTCAAAACGAACAAGTTGATCATCAAGATAAATATCTCCCTCATAGCTGGGATAGGGCCAGACACCACTTAAAACTTTCATTAAAGTTGATTTACCAGCACCATTTTCTCCAACCAGAGCTAAAATTTCTCCTTTTTCCAGAGTGAAATTTACATGATCCAGAGCTCTTACACCAGGAAAGTCTTTAATTATACTTTTCATTTCCAGAATTTCTTCAGCCATCTATTTTACCTCCAGAATTGATTATTTACAAAGCAGTCCCATCCACAACTGGATGGGACTGCTATACTATTTGATCTTATAAACTTATATTTACTCTTCTTTAAAAATCTCTGTTGCTTCGTGAAATCCATCAGCAACTACAGTATCCATAATATTGTCCTGATTAACAACAACGATTTCTGTAATTACAGTTGGAACTTCCTTCTGACCATTATCAACATAACGGTCGATCTTTACAATTTCGTCAATTGGCTTATCTGGGTTCTTTGCTAATGTAACTGCAACCTCTGCAGCTTTATAAGCTAAGGGTTTAATCTTTTTAAAGATTTCAACTGTCTGCTTACCCTGTGCAATATATCTAATGTTAATTAAATCAGCATCAGAACCGGCAACAAATACTTTGTCGCTGTCTGCCATACCCTGTGCTTCTAAAGCTCTTACAGCACCTGAAGCCATACCACTATTATTCGCCACAACAGCATCAATATTATTTTTATATTTTGTTAGAGCATTTTCAACTGTTGCCATTGCTAGATTTGGTGACCAGCCTTCATGGCTCTGGTCAACTACTAAGTTTAATCCTTCATATTTTGCAACAGTATCTAAAACACCCTGAGAAAATGCATTTGCATTAGAGTCACCAGGCTGTCCTCTTAATAAAACTACATTACCTTTTACTTCTCCGCGATTTTCTTTAAACCATTTTACCATGGCCTGCCCCTGGAGTTCACCAACAGCCCAACTATTTTGAGTTAAGAATACATCTACAGCACTGTTCATGATTAAAGAGTCATAGTTTACTACAGCAACACCAGAATCGTGTGCCTTTTTAACCATGTTGCTCGCTGTACCAGTGTTAACAGGCTGTAATACTATTACATCAGCACCCTGAGTTAACATATTTTCAAACTTAGAAAGCTGAAGATTTTCATCATTGTTTGCTGAATCAAAAATAACTTCATCAGCACCTAATTCTTCTGCTTTTTCGATAAAAGCATCTCTATCTTTAATATATCTTTCTTCCTGCATTGTCTTTAGCAGAAAACCAACTTTGACCAGACCGTCATCCTCTTTTTGATTATCACCAAGAAGATTGTCTAACCAACCGCCACCATCCTGTGCAAAAGCCGCCATTGAGATTGAGGAAACTAGTAAAATTACTACCAACAAAATACTTAATTTTTTCATAATTAACCCCCTAATAGTTTTCTCAATGTGAACCATTATTAACTTATAATTACTTATAATCCTCAAAGAGTTATTTAATCTATTAAAATTGTATACAATAATTAGAAG
>JAXKWB010000122.1:0-11046 GCA_036172385.1 Halanaerobiales bacterium
TATATACAGAAAACGTCTATACAGTAGGAGTTTATGAAGTAAGAAGAGGTACTGGCCTCCATAAAAGAATTAGAAACTGGCAGCCAGATATTCCTCCCTATATGTATAACTGGACAATCAACAGTATTCCGGTTCAGATCCTTTATGTAAATCAGGAGGATCAATTTGAAACAATGTTTCTGGATTCTATTCCAACAGAAGAAGACTACAGTAACCGTTCCTGGCAATTATCTTTAGACTAAAGTTAAAGAAAATAGAGGGAGTGTAATATTCTCCCTCTATAATTATAAACTTATTATTAAATTATAGACAATAAATTTTATTAATTTTAATTTCAAAAATTTAAGGAGGAAAAACAATTGATTAGTTATATAATTAGAAGATCTCTGCTTGCCATTCCGATGCTCTTATTAGTAAGTTTAATAGCTTTTTTTATCCTCACTCTTCCCCCCGGAGACTATATGACTTCTTATCAAAATCAGCTAACCAGTCAGGCAGGTCTTACAACTGCAGAGGCAGAAGAAATGGCCAATGAAATGCGGCAGAAGTATGGTCTTGATAAGCCTTTTTTGGTTCAATATTATAACTGGATTAAAAATATTGTTACAAAAGGTGATTTTGGTTATTCATTCTTTTATTCTAAATCTGTTTCTGCTGTAATCTGGAGTAGAATGGGATATACCCTTTTAATTGCCGGGCTCTGTCATTTTATATCTGTCTTTGCAGGGGTATTTATCGGAATTTTTTCCGCAACTCATAAATATTCTTTTGCTGATTACACTTTTACAGTTTTAGCCTTTTTGGGGGTTTCAATTCCGGCTTTTTTCCTGGCTCTATTTATGATGTATATTTTCTCCTTTGAACTGGGAATGGGGGTTGGAGGTTTATTTTCGGATGAATTTATTATGGCTCCCTGGAGTTTAGCAAAGGTCTGGGACTTAATCAAACATCTCTGGCTGCCAGTAGTAATAGTTGGGTTTGCAGGTACTGCAAGAAATATGCGGGTTATGCGCTCTAACCTTTTAGATGTTCTGGGACTGCAGTATATTCAGACTGCTAAAGCTAAAGGTTTAAAAAATAAAACAGTTATCTATAAGCATGCAGTAAAAAACGCAATTAAGCCAATAGTTATGTCAATGGGATCTGCTTTACCCTTTTTAATCACTGGTGAAATGATTACCAGTATTGTACTTGACCTGCCAACAACAGGACCAGCATTTTATAATGCTTTAGTAAATCAGGATATGTATTTAGCAGGAAGTTTTTTGATGATGATTGCTGTAATCCTCGTAATTGGTAATTTGCTGGCAGATATTGCACTGGCCTGGGTTGATCCCAGAGTTAGGTATAACTAAAGGAGAGAGGTGTAACCATTGAAAAAAGAAGAAACGAAGGAAAGAAAAAAGTATTTAAGTAATAAAGAAAAAATCTGGCGCCGTTATAAAAAACATAAGCTGGGTATGATTGGCGGAACTATTGTTGTTTTACTTTTGATCTTAAGCATTTTTGCTCCGTTTTTTAGCCCCTATGATTATAGAAAACCTGATTACGAAGGTGCTTATATGCCGCCACAACCATTAAATTTTGTAGATGAAGATGGAGAGTTAAGTATAGTTCCCTTTACTTACGGGGTTGAGCAGGGTATGGATCCTGAAACCTGGGCCAGAACTTTTGAAATTAATCCGGATCAAAAATATAGACTGCAGTTCTTTACTGAAGGCTGGGAATATGAATTATTTGGAATTTTTGAGTCTAACATTCACCTTTTTGGTGTTGAAGAAGGTGGCACCTTCCATCTTTTTGGGACTGATAAATTGGGTCGAGATATTTTAAGTCGGATAATCTTCGGCAGCAGAATTTCAATCTTTATTGCCTTTTTTGGATCCCTACTGTCAGCTGTTGTTGGCTCTCTTATCGGTGGGATTTCTGGTTATTTTTCAGGTAAGATTGATTTGTTTATTCAAAGGGTAATAGAAATGTTTCAGCTTTTTCCACAGTTACCACTTATGATGGCTTTAAGTGCTGCCATACCAACAACCTGGCCGCCTATTTTAATCTTTATTGGGATAGTGGTTGTTTTGTCTTTGATTCAGTGGACATTTCTGGCCCGGGAGGTCAGAGCAATTGTCTTAAGTTATAGAGAACAGGAATTTGTTAAAGCAGCCCAGGCTTTAGGGGCCAATCACTTATATACAATTTTAAAACATGTAATTCCTAACTGTTTCAGCCACATTATAGTTGTTATGACTTTAACTATTCCGCAACTTATCTTAGCGGAAAGTACTTTAAGTTATCTGGGACTTGGGATTCAGCCACCAATGGTCAGCTGGGGAGTGCTTCTGCAGGAAGCTTCTAATCTCCAGACAATTGGCCAGCATCCCTGGATAATGATTCCTGGAGCCTTTATCTTCTTTACTGTTCTGTCAATTAACTTCTTTGGTGATGGAGTAAGAGATGCTCTTGATCCGAAGAGTAATTAAGGTGGGTGAATAAATTGAATAAAGAAGCATTAGTAAAAGTCAAGAATTTAAAAACATATTTCTATACAGAAGAAGGAGTAGTTAAGGCGGTAGATGGTGTTGATTACGAGATCTATCCCGGCGAAACTTTAGGTATTGTTGGTGAATCCGGTTGTGGTAAAAGTGTTACCTCTTTATCAATTATGAGGCTGGTAGAATCACCTCCCGGCAGAATAGAAGCTGGAGAAATTAATTTCGACGGCAGAGATTTAACTAAAATTCCTGAAAAAGAAATGAGAAAAATTCGCGGTAATGATATCTCAATGATTTTCCAGGAACCGATGACTTCTTTAAATCCTGTTTATACTGTAGGAGATCAGATTATGGAAGCAATTATGCTTCATAAAAAGGTAGATAGAAAAGAGGCCAGACGCCAGGCAATCGAAATGCTGCAGAAGGTTGGGATTCCTCTGCCTGAACAGCGTGTAGACGAATATCCCCACCAGTTATCAGGTGGTATGCGCCAGCGGGTTATGATCGCGATGGCTTTAAGCTGTGATCCTCAGTTATTAATTGCTGATGAGCCGACAACTGCACTTGATGTAACAATTCAGGCTCAGATTCTGGAATTAATGAACTCACTTAAAGAAAGTTACGGTATGGCAATTATGATGATTACCCATGATTTAGGTGTAATTGCTGAAGTTTCAGATCGAGTGGCTGTAATGTATGCCGGTAAGGTAGTAGAATATACAGATGTAGATACCTTATTTGAAGATCCAAAACATCCATATACCTGGGGCTTGATGAACTCAATTCCTAAACTGGATAAGGATGTAGATCGTTTAGAAGCAATACCTGGTAGTGTTCCTTCACCACTTAACTTTCCTGAAGGGTGTAAATTTAATACCCGCTGTCCTTTAGCTGAAGGTAAGTGTTTTGAAGAAGAGCCACCATTAGAGGAAGCAGCATCAGGTCATAAAGTACGCTGCTGGAGATATGAAGATTTAGAAGATATTAAAAAGCGTGGAGAAAGAATTTATGAGGATCGAGGTGTTCAGAAATAATGGCTGAGAATTTACTAGAAGTTAAGAATCTAAAAAAATATTTTCCGGTTAAAGCAGGAGTATTTAAACGAACAGTAGCTCATGTAAAAGCTGTTGATGATATCTCCTTTGCAGTAAAAGAAGGAGAAACTCTCGGTCTGGTAGGAGAATCAGGTTGTGGTAAGTCAACAACTGGTCGAACAATTCTTCGCTTATTGGAGGCAACAGCAGGAGAAATAGTTTTTAAAGGACAAAACATTTTAAGCTATGATCGAAAGCAGATGAGAAAGTTAAGAAAAGAAATGCAGATTATTTTTCAGGATCCTTATGCTTCCCTAAATCCTCGGATGACGGTTGGTAATATTGTAGGTGAGGCTATAGATCTGCATAATTTAGCTGCAAGTAAAAAAGAGAGAAATGAAATGGTGAGAGAGCTTTTAGAAAAAGTTGGACTTGGTTCAGAGTATATGCAGCGCTATCCCCACGAATTTAGTGGTGGACAGCGTCAGCGGATAGGTGTAGCCAGAGCTCTGGCAGTAGATCCAAAACTTATCATCGCTGATGAGCCGGTATCTGCACTTGATGTGTCAGTTCAGGCTCAGGTAGTAAATTTGCTGCAGGATTTACAGAAAGAATTTGGTTTAACCTTTTTGTTCATTGCTCATGATTTAAGTGTAGTTAAGCATATTAGTGATCGAGTGGCAGTAATGTATTTGGGTAAGATTGTAGAATTAACGGATAAAGATGATTTATATAATAATCCCAAGCATCCCTATACCCAGTCATTATTATCTGCAATTCCAGAGGCAGATCCAAAGAAGAAAAAGGAAAGAATAATTTTGGAAGGAGATGTACCTTCACCGGTAGATCCACCTTCAGGCTGTAGATTTCATCCCCGCTGTCCAAAAGCATTTGCTAAATGTTCAGAGGTAGAACCAGAATTTAAAGAATATGGTGCTGGTCATTTTGCGTCCTGTCATTTGTTAGAAGAGTAAAGAGTATTAATATAATTAGAGATACAAATTTATATATTTGGAGTGGAGGTCTTTAGTTTGAAAGAGTTATAAAAATTAAAAACAGAAAAAAAGAGCATAACAAAATAAGCCTGTCACAAGGCTTTAAAAAAAGAGGTATGAAATAATTTTAAGATATCAAGTTAGACTAACAGTATCGGGGATTTGATAGCCTAAAGTTTGTAGATACCGAATAGCCATTTCCTCAGTTAATTGAGGTGTGTATCGACTCTTAGGTCTGGAGTCAAGCTTGTATAAATCATAATTAAAAGGTTCATTTCGTTCAAGCATATAGTAGATACAGTTAAGCAGCATATGAGCAACAGCAATAATTGCTTTTTTGTGACCACGACGTTTTTTGATTTGTTGATAACGAATTTTAAAATAATCAAATTCTTTATCTTTTATCACAGCATTTGCACATTGAACAAGTAATGGCTTGATATAAATACCAGCTCTAGAAATTCTAACAGATTTCTTTTTTCCTGCACTTTCATTGTTTTGTGGTGTAAGACCGGCCCATGAGCATAAATGTTTGGCCGAGTGGAAAGCTGACATATTAATACCAATTTCACCGATTATTGCAATAGCGGTAAAAATATTTTTTATGCCTGGCATAGACATAATTATATTGATCTGTGATGAATATGGCTGAGCTAAATCAAAAACAACTGACTCTAAAACAGCTATATGCTTTTTAATATCATCCAGATGGTTAAAACAGATACGCATTTTTTCTGCCTGTGGGTCGGTTAAGTTTCCATTAATAGCTTTGATGACAGTTTTAGAATCAGCTTTCATATTTTTATGAAGCATGGATTCTACATCAAACTCTTTTTCTTCTGGATACTGAAGTAAGTGGTTAATAATTTTCATTGAACTTACACCAAAAGTATCGGAAACAATATTGGAAATCATGATATTAGAAACTGTTAGTGAATTCTGGATGCGGTTTTTTTCACTGGATTTAAAGTTGATTAATTTGGATCTATACCGCATTAAATCACGGATTTGTCTAATTTCAGCCGGAGGGATAAAACTTCCATAAACCAGGCCATGTTTGTGGAGATCGCAAAGCCAGATTGAATCTTTTATATCAGTTTTTTTACCACGGATAGCCCTGACATATTTAGGATTTGCTATAATAACATCACAATAGGTTTCTAAAATATTGAAGACTGGAATCCAGTATTTGCCTGTAGACTCCATACAGACATTAATACAGGAGTGAGATTTTAACCATTCTAAGAGTTGATTTAAGTTCTCTGTGAAGGTTAAAAAACGTTTTGTGTGGTAATTAGTAACACCCGATTTGTTAGTAATACCAACGGTTGCAACAACAAACTTTTTGTGAACATCAATTCCACAACAGATAGGATAAACAATTTTTAGCATTTATCACATCTCCTATTGAAAGTATAGTGGATAAAACAGACATTGACTGTTTGCTATCTAATAAACGGAATTGTTTATACAAAAATTAGTTTTCGTGCTCGTTGGCACACTTATTTGTTCTTGAAATAAGCAAACGGCACATCTTAAAATTCGGGCAGCAATCAATATAAAAGCTGCACCACTCACCTCCCCGTGCTCTGTAGTATATCTGTTTATCCAATTAAATTATATCACTTTGTAATATTTTTGGGAATAACTCTTTAATTAAATTTTGTGCCTTGAGCACAGCGAAAGGAATGATACTTAAAATGTCAATTAAATTTGATCCAAAAAAGAAAATATTTCATTTAAAAAATGAAGAAATAAGTTATGTAATTAAAATATTAAAAAATGGTCAGCTGGGACATCTCTACTGGGGTAAAAAAATTGAAAAAGCTGAAAGATTGGACCGCTATGATATCTCTCAGCACCGGCCCTATGAGGCTTATGCGCTTAAAGATGATACAGGCTTTATTTTAGAAAATATTGCCCGTGAGTATCCATCTTTCGGCCAGTCTGATTTTAGGGAGCCAGCCTATCAGGTTGAAGCAGAAAACGGCTCAATTATCAGTGATCTAAAATATCAGGATCACCAAATTCACAGTGGTAAAAAAGAGTTAGCTGGTCTACCCTCAACTTATGTTGAAAAAGAGTCTGAAGCAGAAACTCTGGAGATAAGCCTCTATGATGAGGTAATTGATCTGGAGGTAGTTTTAAGTTATACAATTTTTAAGGATTATCCGATAATTACCCGCTCAACTAATTTTAAGAATCAGGGTCAGCAGAAGCTCAATCTTAACAGAGCACTTTCAATGAGCCTTGATTTTAAGAATAAAGATTTTGAGCTGCTGCAGCTTTCCGGAGCCTGGGGCAGAGAAAGAGATATTATTCGCCGCCCACTGGAGCAGGGAATAACTAAAATCGACAGCAAAAGAGGGGGCAGCAGCCACCAGCAGAATCCTTTTGTGGCTCTGGTTGAGCCGGATACTGATGAGTACAGAGGAGAGGCTTATGGTTTTAGTCTTATTTACTCTGCTAATTTTATCGCCCAGACAGAGCGCAATCACTATGGTAAGACAAGATTAACAATGGGAATTAATCCTTTTACCTTTAACTGGCTTTTGGGAAGCGGGGAGAGCTTCCAGACCCCAGAAGTTGTAATGAATTACTCTGATCACGGTTTAAATAAAATGTCTCAAAACTTTCATCAGTTATACAGAAGTCGACTGGTTAGGGGTAAACATAGAGACCAGCAGCGGCCGGTTTTGATCAACAACTGGGAAGGTACCTATTTTGATTTTGACACAGATAAGATATTAGAGATGGCAGCAGCGGCTGCAGAAGTAGACCTTGAGCTCTTTGTCCTTGATGACGGCTGGTTTGGGAAAAGAAATGATGATACGTCCTCACTGGGTGACTGGTATGTAAATCAAGAGAAGCTGTCCGGAGGATTAGAATATTTAGCTCAGGAAATTAATAAATTAGGAATGGATTTTGGTCTCTGGTTTGAACCGGAAATGATTTCTCCAGACAGTGATTTATACCGTGAACATCCAGAATGGGCAATCCAGGTCCCAGAAAGAAAGTCATCAGAATCCAGGCATCAGCTAATTTTAGATTTAAGCCGCAGTGATGTTCAGGATTATATCATTGAGCGAGTATCTGCTATTTTATCTAAGGCTAATATTTCTTATGTTAAGTGGGATATGAATAGACCGATGACTGAATATGGTTCGTTAAAGCTGGAGGCTGAACATCAGAGTGAGTTAAACCACCGCTATATTTTGGGTCTTTACAGAGTTTTAGAAGAAATCACTTCCAGATTCCCAGAAGTATTGTTTGAAAGCTGTGCCGGTGGTGGAGGCCGCTTTGACCCGGGAATGCTCCATTATATGCCGCAGACCTGGACCAGTGATGATACTGATGCAGTTGAAAGATTAAAGATCCAGTATGGAACTTCAATGGTTTATCCTACATCTTCTATGGGTGCCCATGTATCTGCTGTTCCAAACCATCAGGTTGAACGCAGTACCTCACTTAAAATGCGCTATGATGTGGCAAGTTTCGGCAACCTGGGTTATGAACTTGATATTACAGAATTTAATGAAGAAGAAATGGAAGCTGTCAAAAAGCAGGTTAATAACTATAAAGAGATCAGAGCGTTGGTGCAGTTTGGTGACTTTTACCGGCTGCGGAGTCCATTTACAGGTAACTTTACTGCCTGGTCTTTTGTCAGTCAGGAAAAAGAAGAAGTTCTGGTAGGATTTTATCAGGTGCTGGCGACCCCAAATCCGAAAGAGGAGTCTTTAAAACTGAAAGGCTTAGAACCTGATAAGGATTATGAGGAGCTAAATAGTGGGGAAATTTATGGTGGGGATGAGCTGATGAATTACGGTATTAAAGTTCCCTATTTAAAAGAAGATTTTTCTTCCAGAGTCTGGAGATTTAAAAGAATATAATTAATAATAGTATAAGTTGATTAATATTCATTGAAATTGGTATTCTCTCTTCTCTAAGAAGAGTTAATATATACCCTCTAAATAGTAATTATTCAGCCTTTGCAGAATTATATTATAAGAAATTGTGTTTTCACTATAATATTAAATAAAAAAGCTAAAAGCAATCTGTGAGGGCTGAGCTAAATACTATTTAATCTATGCTTAAATAATGCTATAATATAACTAGAGTTTGTTATAAGGAGGTTTTATAATGGGAGTAACACTTAAAGATATTGCAGAAAAAGCGGGTGTTTCTATTTCTACAGTGTCCCGTGTGATAAATGATGATCAGGAAAGTCCTGTAAATGAAGAAACAAAACAGAGAGTTTGGAAATATGTTAAAACCTTAGGTTATCATAAAAGTCCAAAGAACACGACTAGTACTAAAAAAACTAAGGAAATTGGTTTAATATTTAATATGACACCTGATATTTATAATCATCCCTATTTTTCTGTAATTTTGACAGCGATAGAAAATGAAATAAAAGAACGAGGTTATGATTTAGCATTTTCACTTTCAGAAAAAGATATAAAAAAGCAATCTACCCGTCATCAAATAATTTCTTCAGATTTAGCAGGGGTTATAGTTGTTAGTGATTTTATTGAAGAGGAACTTTTAGATGATTTAAAAGAAAAATTTAAGAACCTGGTTTTTATTGACTCTTATAAAAAAGACTTATCTAGAGATATTATTTTAGTCGAGAGAAAAAAGGCCGGTTATGATTTGACTCAATATTTAATAGATAGAGGACATCGAAATATAGCTTTTATTGGGGGATCTTTTGTAGAAAAGGCGGCACCTGATTTTTATCATGAAAAAAGATTTTTAGGTTTTAAAAAAGCCATGCAGGATAATAATTTAGATTGGAAAGATGAGTGGATTATTGATGGTAGCTGGGAAAAAGAGCCGGCTTATATAGCTACTCAGAAGTTATTAAAGCAAGAAGAGCTGCCGACAGCAATTTTTGCAGCGAGTGATCAAATGGCGATTGGAATTATGCGTGCTGTTCATGAAGAAGGCTTAAATATTCCAGAAGATATATCAATAATTTCTTATGATAATATTGATATGGCAGCCTATACCAACCCACCCCTGACCACTATGAATATTCCTAAAACAGCAATTGGAAAACTAGCAGTTAAAAGATTAATTGAGAGAATTGAAGGAATGGATGAAGATTTAGATATTCCAATAAAATTTTTTGTTTCTACTAGACTGATAGAAAGGGATTCTGTGGCTGAACTGGAGAAATAAAATAATAATTAAGCTTCAGCAGAAAATTTTATTACAATCTCGTTATTTAATATGACTTAAGGATTTAGCCTTTCTATAAAGGGTGGGTCTTTTTTTATAAGCGACTTATCTGTAAAATAAAAAAATCTGAATATTTCTTTGACAAATCAAAAAATAGTTTATACTTTATGTAAAGCGTTTATAATGTTTCTAAGCTGTCAAAGAGATTTCCAAAATTTTTTTGTAGTAATTTGAATTATGCCAGCTAATTTGACATGGTCGTTTTCTTCCTTGAGGATGAGGTTCTGGAAGTTGAATAAAGTTAAGCACTCTTTTTATCTTAAAATGTTGATCAAAAGTCATTTTTCTTTTAACTTTCATTTACCCTGGTGATAATATATAATAAAAGTAAGCAAAAAGAAAAAGGAGGCTGCTTAAAATGGCCAGGATTCCATATGGAGTCAGTAGTTTTTCGCGTCTACAAAAAGAAAACTATATCTATATTGATAAAACAAAATATATTGAAACCCTAGAAAGTTATGGTGAACCATATATATTCTTTTTAAGACCGAGGAGATTTGGCAAGACACTTTTTCTATCAACCTTAGAGCACTATTATGATATTCAGGAAAAAGAAAATTTTGATCGACTTTTTGGAGGTTTATATATTGGCCAGAATAAAACCAAACTTGCCAGTAACTATTATGTACTTAAATTTGATTTTTCTGGTGTTACTACCAATTCAAAGTCTGAGATGAAGAGATTATTTGCTCAAAAAGTTAGAAAAGGAATTAAATCATTTGTTGATAAATATGATTTTGATATAAACATTTCTGATTCTGAAGAAGCAGCCGGCATAATTCATGATTTTAATATGGAAATTGCTAACAAAATTAGGCAGCAGGAAAGAAAAATTTACCTATTAATAGATGAGTATGATCACTTTGCCAATGATATTTTAGGAAAAGATGCAGATGAGTTCCAGGAAATTGTTGGTCAAACGGGATCTATTAGAATATTTTTTGAAGCTATAAAAGAAGCAACAGCCGATGGTATTATCTCCAGAATTTTCGTCACCGGTGTCAGCCCGATTACCTTAGACAGTATGACAAGTGGTTTTAATATAGCTAAAAATAAGACTATGGACAGCAATTTAAATACAATGATGGGCTTTACTGAAAAAGAAGCTAGCTATTTAATAAAAGAAACTATGCCTGGTTATGATTTTGATTCAATGCTTCAGAGATTAAAAGAATACTATGATGGCTATTTATTTACACATCGAGCTAATGAGCGAGTTTTTAATACAGATATGCTTTTATATTATGTCAGTGAATATTTAATTGATAATACTGAGCCTCC
>JAXKWB010000123.1:0-6468 GCA_036172385.1 Halanaerobiales bacterium
GAAAAAGAAGCAGCTCAAAAGTCAGCCAAGGTGCTTGAGCTAAAGACTGCAGAAGAGGTAAAAGATTACTTAAATGAAATAAAGAAGTAATTGCCGAATACTACTGTATATTCTTGATACCAGGTACCAAAAATATTCGAGAATAAAAGGAGTAAATTTAAATGGATAAATTACCGAAAGCCAATTATAAATATGATCTGCACTGTCATACTACCCGCTCTGATGGGAGAGACAGCCCCAATGAGCTGATTGATAACGCTGCTGCAGCAGGGATGAAGGCAGTTGCAGTTACTGACCATGATATTACTCCACCAGAAAAAGTTAAAGTTGATGCTGAAGAGATGGATATTAAAAAATATGCTCAAAGCAGAGGATTAAAACTAATCAAAGGTTATGAGTTTTCAACAGATACCTGGGTTGGTGATGTTCATATTTTAGGTTTTGAGCTGGACTGGCAAAATGAAGAACAGTTCAAAAAGCTGTTTGTCAGCATAGGAGAATAAAATAATTTGTAAATATATTCCCCACTATTTATTTTCATAGATAGTGGGTTTTTCTATTAAAAGTCGAAAAATTATAATAATCATTTTTATTTGATTCAATAACTGGTATAATTAAATGGAAGCATGGTTTTTTTTAAAAAATAATTATTTAGCAGCTTAGTCAGAATTACTGCTGTGGGGTGAATGTATGAAAAATATAAAAAAGGTGACTTTGGGAGTTGATCATTCAAACAAAGTATTTGCAGAAAATATAGTTGATTACCTGGAATAATATAAGCTGCAACTATAATTAAAATTTTGGAGGCAATATAATATGAGAGAATACGATTTGATGGAAGAATTAAACCACATTAATCCGAGTTATGGTTTTAATGAATTATTAGCCAACTTGACGAAGCAAGAATTAACCGAAATAAGACAGCTCTGGGAATTTGAAGGGATAAGCCAGCTTAATAAAGCCGAACTAGTAGAAGCACTAATAACTAGAATAACTGACAACATAGACTCATGGCTCCAATATCTGAGTTCAGAACAGATTGAATTTTTAAAGGAAATAATTTTTCGCTGTGATAATTATTCTGGAGCATATGTTGAGCTTAATGAGCAAACATTTGTTATTGGAGATTATTTTCAGGAAAGAGGAGTTGTCTTTTTTGGCAGTCACGAAGGTGATGCTCTATTTGTAATACCTAAAGAGCTGCGGGAAAAAATCAAATCCTTATTAGATGATAAAGATATTAAAAAACAGATTAAATTAAATGATAAATATATTAAGTATGCAGTTGCTGGTGCAATATTTTATGGTATTTTAACTCCTGATCTTCTTTATGAAACTTTAGAAAGATATATGGATGTAAAGTGGGAGGTTGATCCTCTAGATGTTGTTTCAGAATATGGGCAGTACTCTTTAGCTGCTTACAGCACTGGTCCATTTTTTATATTATCAGCTGTAGAAGAACCCCGCGAAATTTTTATGGAAAGAGAAAGCCGTAGTGATTTAGACTATTATGTTCCTTCCAAAAAAGAGATGGAGAATGCCTATAAAAATGGTCATGAGAGCTGGAATCTGGCTCAGAGAAGATTTAAAAAGAAGCTGATCAAAGATTATGACCTACCTGCAGATGAGGCTGAAATGCTTATCTTTAGTTTTTCACTGCTGATAAAAAATGAGGTTAGTCCTGCAGAAATAATCCGCATCTTAACCGAAGATTTGGGTATTGATGTTTTCGAAGATAAAAATGACTTAATCCAGTTGATCAATGATTTTCATAACAGCACCAGACTCTGGGTGCTGAAAGGTCATACTCCAGATGAACTGTTCCATCAAAACATATAACTAATATTATCGATAATGATTGGTACCAGGTACCAAAAATTTGAAGAGGAGCTGTTTAGATGAATCATAACATAGTGTTTATTGCTCCCTACAAAAAAATGGGGGAGATTTTTAATGAAGTTGCTAAAGAATTAAATCTCAACATCCCTATTTATATTGGAGATCTTGAAGAAGGAGCAGTTATTGCAGTAGAACTTGAAGAAAAGGGTGTTGATGTCATAATTAGCAGAGGTGGTACGGCTCTTGCAATAGAAAGCAAGGTGATGGATGTACCTGTAGTAGGAGTAAATGTCAGCGGTTTTGATTTGATACGAATTATTTATCAGGCAAAAGAGGAAACAAATAGAATTGCAGTTGTCGGTTTTGATCCTTTTACTTCCGGCATCAAACAGCTCGGAGATATTTTAGATGTTGATCTCAAGGTAGTAACGATTAAACCTGCCTGGTCAAATCAGCCATTTTACATAGAAAAAAAGTTGGAAGAGATAAAAGCGGAAAACTATGATTGGATCGTTGGAGATAATATTTCTGTTAAAATAGCAAAGAAGATTGGCATGAATGCTTTGCTAATCAGGTCAGGAAAAGAAGCTTTTGCTCAGGTAATCAAAAAGGCTCAAGAAATTGCTGAAATCAGGAAAAAAGAGAAAAAAAGATCTCAAAAAAATAAGTCTATCATAGATTATGCTTATGAGGGAATTATTAACCTCGATCAGGAAGGCATTATCATCACTTTTAATCCCAAAGCAGAACAGATTCTTAACAAAAAAGCATATAAGGTTATTGGTAAGGATATAGATGAGGTTTTTCCCGAATGCAGTTTAAAGGAATATCTTCAAAGTAAGATCAGGGAGCAGAATAAAATCATCACATTAAATGAGAAGAAAATTGTTGCGAATATTATTCCGGTTCTTATTAATGAAGAGGTTCAAAATCTCGTTATCACCTTTCAGAAGGTCTCAAATATTAGAAAGGTAGAGAAAAAACTGCGGGAGGAACTCTATCTCAAGGGTTATACTGCTGCCAATAATTTTTCAGATATTATTGGAAAAAGCAAGAAGCTGCAGGAGGTAAAACAGGAGGCTAAAGATTATGCCCAGGTAGATTTACCTCTTTTGATTTATGGAGAAACCGGTACAGGTAAGGAATTATTTGCTCAGTCTATTCACAACCACAGCCACCGTAGAAATAAGCCGTTTGTTGCCTTTAACTGTGCTGCTTTACCGGAAAAGTTAATTGAGAGCGAACTTTTTGGTTATGTTAAGGGAGCTTTTACAGGGGCCAAAAAGGGAGGTAAAGAAGGTCTTTTAGAACAGGGAAATCAGGGGACTATTTTTTTAGATGAAATTGAGGAAGTATCACTGAAGCTTCAGGCAAGATTTTTGCGTTTTCTTGAAGAAAGGAAAATCAGGAAGATCGGAGACAACAAATTAACCCCGGTTGATGTGCGGATCATCCTTGCTACAAACAGGCATCTTGAAGAAATGGTTAAGAATAATGAATTTAGAGAGGATTTTTATTACAGAATTAATGTGCTTAATTTAAATCTGCCTTCACTCCGTGAGAGAAAAGAGGATATATCTGAACTGGTAGATTTCTTTATCAAAAAGGTAAATACTAAGGTCAACAGTAATATTAAAGGAATTACCAAAGAGGGTCTCAAGATACTTAAGCGATATGACTGGCCCGGCAATGTAAGACAGTTAGAAAATGTGATAGAGAAACTGGTAATCAGGACAAAAGGGGATTATATTTTAACCGATATGGTTAGAGAATCGATTGCTTCTCTAAATATGGATAAAAGCAGGAAAAATAATATAAACGATACAGAAGAAACCGTAAAAGAAACTGGAGAGAAACTCAGCCTGCATCTGGACAGGACTTTAAAAGAAATGCAGCAGGAGATAATTGAAAGGGTTATAGAAGAAGTTAATGGTAATAAGACAGAAGCAGCCAGAAGACTGGGAATCGGTCGAACAACTCTCTGGAGGCATTTAAGCAGCTAATTGTTTCAAATATAAACAATATTTCATTATGGAACACCAAGTTGGTTCAAATTGAATCGATTTGGTGTTCAGTTTTTGTTTTATTATAAATCTTGCTTATTTTAATTATATTCTGTAAATTTATGCAAAATGTTATTGTTCTCAAAACACTATAAATCTTCAAAAAGAAGGAAATTATGCTGAATTTTTATATAATTCGGCCTTTTTTTCTATTATTTCACTTTTTGGCACAGATATTGCAAGTATTAATAAGCGAGACTAAGAAAAATTTTATTTAGCGTTTTGGGGGTGAAGTATTGATTTATATAATAGCAGATGATTTAACAGGAGCAAATGATACCGGAGTCCAGTTTTGCAAACAGGGCTATGATGTAACTGTAGCCATTGAGCAGATACCGGATGGTTCTAAATTAAAACACAATAAGGTTGGGGTGATTGATACCGAAACAAGAGAGGTAAAAAAATCTGAAGCAGTAAAGAAGCTGAATCAAATTCTCAGCAAGTTACAATTTACTGAGAAAGATTTAATATATAAAAAGGTGGATTCAACACTGAGGGGAAATGTTGGCGCTGAGATTGAATTGATAATGGAACTATTCGATAAAGATCTTTGTATTTTAACACCCAGCTTTTTCTCATCTAAAAGATTAACTATTGGAGGCTATTTGATAGTAAATGATGAACCACTTGGCTCAAGTGAATATAATCAGAGAAATTTAGATTCGGGAGAAGCTTCTTATATACCTTCTATTTTAAATGAACAGAGCCAATTTGAGGTAGGTAAAATTGAACTCAAAGAAGTTATCAAAGGTAGGAAGAGTATTTTAAGAGAGTTGAAAAAACTCTCTGCAGCAGGGAAAAAGATATTAGTAGTAGATTCGGTCAACGATATTGATCTGGAAAATATTTTTGCAGCTGGTGAAGAATTAGATGAAGATGTTCTCTATTCAGGTTCTGCTGGATTGGCCAATTTAATTGCAAAAAAACATCATCTAGAAAAATCAGCTTCCGATTATCTAATAAATAAATCACAGGTGCTTATTGTAAATGGTTCTAGAAGCCAGACTGCAAAGACTCAGGTTGACTATTTTATTGATAATTTTGATGTTTTTGAGCTTGAGATAGATATAAAAAAACTTTTGGAAGATGATGAAGAGCTAAATAAAAACTTAAAGCAGCAAATAGCTAAATATAATGGTGATCAATATCTTGTGATAAGACCAGCCCCTTATTATTCTGATGAAGAAGTGATCAATAACCTGCTTGTTAAAAATGACCTCAGTTTTCGTCAGCTCGGTGAAAAAATAAGGGATAAATTGGGTGAAATTGCAGCCTTAATTATTGATAAATTTGCAGTGCAAAATGTGATTGTTACTGGTGGTGACACGTTAATTGGTATCTGTAGGGCAATAAAAGCTGACAAATTGAATGTGCTTGGTGAGGTAGTAGATGGAGTTCCAATTACACAGCCTATCCTGGATAAATCATCCGAGAACCATCTCAATTTTATAACAAAGGCGGGAGGATTTGGCGAGAGGGATACTATTTCTGAAGTGGTAAAAATTATTGAAAGGAGGACTGACAGAAATCATGAGTAAACCGATTATAGCAATAACTATGGGAGATCCTGCAGGTATAGGAGCAGAGATTATAGTTAAGGCTTTAAGCAGAAGTAAATTTAGTCAAAATGCGGTACCTGTAGTGATCGGCAGCAGAGATTTTATAAAAGATGCGGTAAGTTTTGTGCCTGCAAATTTAGAAATAAATATTATTGAAGATATTAAAGATGCTAAAGACGGTTCAGGTCTGATAAATCTCTATGATTTCGATAATATAAAGCTGGAAGATATAAAGTATGGAGAAGTAAATAAAAAAGCAGGTAGGGCTTCAATAGAATATATTTTTGAAGCAATCGAGCTCGCAAAAAGCGGGGCTGTTGATGCAGTAGTAACAGGACCAATCAACAAAGAAGCTGTTAACAAAGCTGGTTTTAAATATTCAGGACACACCGAAATTTTTGCAGAGAAAACAGAAACTGATGATTATGCGATGATGCTGGCAGATAAAGAGATGAAGGTTATCCATGTTTCTACACATGTTTCACTGAGAGAAGCTTGTGACCTTGTTAAAAAGAACAGGGTGCTTAAGGTAATTCAGCTGGCTGATAGTGCAGTTAAACAGCTGGGTAAGGATAATCCTGCTGTTGCAGTTGCCGGTCTTAATCCTCATTCTGGTGAGGGAGGACTATTTGGTAATGAAGAAATAGATGAAATAATACCTGCGGTTGAAGCAGCTAAAGAGCTCGGTATTAATGCTGAAGGTCCCATATCTCCTGATACTGTATTTTCAAAAGTTAGGGGAGGCCAGTATGATATTGCAGTTGTAATGTATCATGATCAAGGACATATTCCGATGAAGGTCACCGGCTTTACATATAATCATAAAACAGGAAAATGGAATTCTGTAAGTGGTGTTAATGTTACAGTTGGTCTGCCTGTTATTAGAACATCTGTCGATCACGGTACAGCTTTTGAAATCGCTGGTGAGGGTAAAGCAAATGAAGAAAGTCTGATTGAAGCCTTTAATATGGCGGTTCAATTTGCAGAATAGGTTGTAGACTAAATGG
>JAXKWB010000124.1:0-5740 GCA_036172385.1 Halanaerobiales bacterium
ATAGGTTATTAACATTATTTTATTCTCTACTGACAACTTAACCCCTCCATAATTAATTTCTTTTAATTCTAAAAAAATTTGAGTCTATTATCCAGTTAAGCAATAATCCAACTTTAATTATATCCTTATTTTAATATCTAAAATTTTATATGTCAAGCGCTTAACATTTTTTAAAAAAAGAAGAGCTGCTAACTCTCCTTTTTTTTATTGTTTTGATTATAAATTTTATCTTTTCAGTAAAACAAATCACTATCTACTATTTAAAATCTGCTTTAGATCTGCCTGATTATCGGTTCTCCTTCTATCAAATCACAGTAATCATCTACTCCACCATCATTAAGCGCAGTCTCAATAATTTTTCTGCCAACAGGATCAAGTCCCGGTTCTAAATACTGTTTAATACACTTTTTGAAGAAATCCGAAAGAATCTTACCACCTAAATCATAAGCCTTTTCGCCAACTTCTGGCTGACGGTGGACCTGTAAAAATTCTTTTTCTATATGCTGTCCCTCAACCAGCAGCTCCTGCAGTGAATATCCAAGCAGGGGCATTCTGGCGGGTCTCAACTGTTCTTCAGTAAACCAGGCTCCTCCCCGGCGGGCTAAATATTCTCTGGTAATCCATTCTGGCATAAAACCTACCTTCCAGGCTCCAATGTGCTGATTGGGAATTAAAATATATTTAACCTCTGGTGTTTCCATTATTTGCTCCAGTAATAAATTTGCCTGATCCACCTTTTTACCTGTGGCAAAGGGCCAGTAAGAGCCAACACCTTCAGAACTCATTCCTTCGCCTGTAATAATACTTGGATTTCCATGACCTCTTGGTGCGACCAGGCGCCACAACCAGGCAAGAGCTGGAGGCAGAACATGGAACAGCCCCATGATTCCATAAGTAGGATTTTCTTTAGTACAGGGAGGAACTCTAACTCCAAAACTCCGGACATCAATAGAAAGCGGTTCTTTTAAAACATCCGGTATAATATCCCGGGGAATTGTAACCCGGGGATTAGGACATGCTTTGCCCGGTTCATCTTCAATATGCTCCCAGATTAGAGCAGTGCTGTTTGGTGCTGCATCAATATTTAAAAATAATAATGGTTTATCAGGATCTGCTGTAATCGCTTCCAGGTTGGGCTCAGTTCCATATTTATCAATATGATCTACCCGGACAAACCAGGAGTTTTCAGCATCCATTAAAGTTAGCTTACCATTATCCTTCTGCAGTGAATTATGACAGATTGCCATATCATCAGTCATCGGTCTTAAACCACATCCCTGTGGTAAAGTAATATGGAACTTCTCCTCTGTCATTAAGTTTTTACCAAAGAGCAGGCGACCACTTCTTTCTCGATGCATATCCTCTAACATTTCACTTTTTCCTCCACCACTGGCACCTTCGTGAGATATGTTAACCGTATTACCATAAGGAGTTACTACCTGAACGGCAGAACAGTGCAGAGTTACCCACTCTTCTTTTTCTCCCTGATTGATCAGCATTCCATAAACACCTTTTTTCGCACTGGGACCAGGATAAAGATTATAGGCAAACATCTCATATTTACTGTTCAACCGGCGGTGAACAACTACCTGTTTACCATCAAAATGAGTATGGCGAAATGGAGGTGCTATATAAATATGAGAACTGGGTTTAAATACCTGCTCCCGTTCCCGTGTATCTACTATTCCCTGCAGCAGGGACAGACCAAAAGCAAAAAAGGCAGCATTTGCTGGTACCACAGCCATTGCTTTAACTCCCAGACCCCTGGGACCTGTTTCAAAAAAGAATAAAGCCAGTTCCTGAGTCTTTAACCAGTCAAATGTTTCACCCCTCACATTTTCTTCAAATTTCTCTCCAAATCTCTCTTCATATCTTTCTTTGTCAGTAGGCTTCTCATCTGCAATTAACATACAGTCAGGATCACGACGGCGCATATAGGGTTCAGGATAATTGGCAGAAATACCATTGCGGACTTTACAGACTACCGCTTCTACCACCTGCCCCTTATCAGGTATCTCATATTTGACTTCCTGACAGCCATTTTTTGCATCTCTAACTGACAACTCAACCAGCTGCTGTTCATTATGAGCCACTGTATATTTAGGACAGGCCTCCAGTAATTCTTCAATCTCTTCTGGCAGCTCAACATTCTTCAAATTTTCATCTTTAATCATATTTTACTCTACTACTCCCTTCTTTGTAAATTCTAAAATATAATGAAGATTGTTACAATTTAAAATAAATACTTTCACTATTTTTAAACACTTAATATTAATTTTATCATAAGAGCAGAAAAGCTACAAGCTTTTAATAACCTGTAACTAGATCTGCTGCATAAATTACCATCCCGGAAATTGGTGGAACCCTTACTTCATTAGAATGAAAAAACCGAATCGGTTCAGTGCCTGCTTTCTGATCGTCAACTACTATAGCCCAGGTTCGATAATCGGGTAAATAAAACTGCTTCCACTCCTGAGAAGGGTTTAAGAGCACTATAATTTTACTCCAGGCATCTTCATTAGCATTATTAAAAATACCATAACCTACAGTTCCAAAAGGCGAATCTATAAAATGTATATTTTCTTTAATTGCTAACCGGTTTCGCATCCTGAAAGCAGGATGGTGGCTGCGTAAATTAATCAATCCTTTAATATAGTTAAAATATTCACGGTAAGTAGTTTTCCTTTCCCATTTCAATTCATTTACTTCAATCCCGGAATCAAAGCTGTTATTATCACCAAATTTGGTCCTTAAAAACTCAGTCCCGGCTGGAATAAAGGGAACTCCCTGAGAGGTAAATAGAATCATCTGACCCAGTTTATGTATTTTCTGGCGCTGCTGTTCATTAGCCCCCGGGCAGGATCGGGCCAACTTATCCCAGAGAGTTAGATTATCATGAGATTCTAAATAATTAATGCTTTCTCCAGGCTGCAGAGCAAAACCATATAATCTTCTTTCTTCTAAACCAATTGCTCCAATAACTCCCTCATCTATTTCTCTTTCCAGTCCAATTTTACCCTGAATAAAACCTTTTCCTGTACCATCACTGTCACCTTTGAGAGCATTGCGGAAATTATCATTAAAGACTGAAATTCCTGTTCCCCGCTGATCACCTTTGCGAATCTGCTGGTATCTTTCAAGCTGAGGCTCCAGTGCTGTCCAAGGTTCTCCATAAATTAAAACTGAAGGATTTTCTTCCCGCAATTTATTTTCGGCCAGGAGCATAGTTTCTCGATCAATCGAAGACATCAAATCAAAACGAAAACCATCAATATGATATTCCCGACTCCAGTATAATAGTGAATCAACAATATATTTCCGCATCATTTCGCGCTCACTTGCAATCTCATTGCCACAACCAGAAGCATTGGCAAAACTACCATCTTCTGTAAATCTATAAAAATAGTTAGGAAAAATTTTCTGAAACGGAGACTCTTGAGTCTGATAGGTGTGATTATAAACTACATCCATGATTACTCCAATTCCATAAGAATGAAGGGTTTTGACCATCTTCTTAAATTCATAAATTCTACTCTCATTTGCCGGATTGGAGGCATAAGAACCTTCTGGCACCATATAATAAAGTGGATCATAGCCCCAGTTATAGTCATCTGGATCTGTATCATCAACAGAAGCAAAATCGAAAACAGGCAGTAAATGAACATGGGTGACTCCCAGTTCCTGAAGGTGAGCAATCCCGGTCAGCATTCCCTCACTATTTACACTGTGCCGCTCGGTAAAAGCCGTATATTTCCCCCGGTGCCTGATTCCACTCTCTTTAGAAATAGAAAAATCTTTAACATGCAGTTCATAGATTACTGCATCAACCGGATCTCCTAATTCAACCTTTTGATCATGAGTCCAGGTTGGAGGATATACCTTAGAAGGATCAACGATCAGCCCGTACTCACTATTTGTACCTACTGCTTTAGTCCAGGGATCCACGAAATTAAACTCCTGTCTGGAAAGTCGCAGATCCAGGCGATAATAATTTCCATAATGTTTTTGCGGCAGCTTAACCTCCCAGGTATCACTGGAAGCAGACTGCAGAGCAAACTCATCCACTTTCTTTGTTCCCTGGTCATCAGCATAGATCTCAATGGCGGCTGACTGAGCAGGGGGGGACCAGATTTTATATGTTATCTCTGATTCAGAAAATGTTAACCCTAAATCATCACCTGAATAATATAGTCTTGCCGGCTTATTACTAATATTTTGATTAAACATAAAATCATCTCCACTACTACAATTTATAGATTATACTCTGACAGCATTAAATTTCAGAAGTATTTTACTGTCATTTACTACAATTGTCTGTATTACTTATTATTCTTTATCTTTATTACTATTCCTGCCCTCAGCCGAGATTAATTATTTTAAAAAACAGGTTATTTCTAATTTATGTAGAAATAATATTTAAGAGTCATTTTAAAAACTAAATGTGAGGTGAGGTGATTGTTAACAATTCATGACAGTTTTACTTTCGAAGAAAATGACTTCGATATAACTGCTTTATGATATACAGCCAATTGAAGGAGGTAATTTTAATGAGCGAAATTAAACATGTAGCGTTTTTAAACCCTCAGGGGAATTTTGACCAAAATGACAGCTACTGGACAGAACATCCTGATTTTGGAGGTCAGCTGGTTTATGTTAAGGAACTAAGCATGGCCCTGGCTGAAATGGGGATTAAAGTAGATATTATTACCCGACAGATAAATGATCCCGAATGGCCAGAGTTTAGTGAACTCTATGATAGTTATCCCGGCTATGATAATTTAAGAATTATCCGTCTCCCCTTTGGTGGTGACAAATTTTTAGCCAGAGAAAAATTATGGCCTCATTTGAAAAATTATGTAGATGCAGTTGCTGAATTTTATGATGAAGAAGGTGCTTTTCCTGACTTTTTTTCCACCCACTATGGAGATGGAGGAATGGCCGGAGTACTGCTTAAAGAAAAAATGGAAACACCATTTTCATATACCAGTCACTCACTGGGCGCTCAAAAAATGGACAAACTTAACTTCTCTCAGAAAAATTTTGAGCAGCTAATTGACAGCTTCAAATTTCACAGCCGGATAATTGCCGAAAGATTAACTATGAAATTTTCCAATCAAATTATTGTCAGTACTTCTCAGGAAAGAATGGAGCAGTATTCTCATCCTTACTACGATGGAGCAGTTGATATAAATAATGATAATAAATTCTCCGTTATCCCACCTGGTGTAAATATTGATGTTTTTGACGGCAGTTATTCTAAAGCTACTGCCGAAATGATAAATCAATATCTGGAACGTGATTTAAGAACCGCTCGAGTAGATAAACCGGCAGTTATCTGCGCCAGCCGCCTTGATCAAAGTAAAAATCACCTGGCTTTAGTTAAAGCCTTTGCTGGTGATCAGGAACTTCAGCAGAAAGCAAACCTGATTATTACTTTAAGAGAAATTGAAAACCCATTCGAGGATTATAGCTCAGCCGCAGGAGAAGAAAAAGAGATTTTAAATCAAATTATGGAAGTAATTGAAAATAATGAACTGCAGGGTAAAGTTTCAATGTTTCCCATCAGCAGCCAGCAAGAATTAGCTGAATGCTATGGTTATCTCTCAGAACGAGAATCAGTTTTTTCTCTAACCTCATTTTATGAGTCTTTTGGCCTGGCCCCAGTAGAAGCAATGGCCTCTGGTTTACCGGCAGTAGTAACCAAAAATGGAGGTCAAAGCGAAATTATGGGTGATGATAA